>DVMP01000073.1 GCA_018714925.1 Candidatus Allocopromorpha excrementigallinarum | reverse complement strand
GCTCCTATAAGGAGAACAGCGGCGGCGGCCATAATTACCGTGATCAGCGACAGAACCATTCTCTTTCCCGTAAAAACGCCCTTTAGTCTTTCTCTGTTCAAAACCGAAAACCTCCCTTTCAATAAGCTCTGACTATATAGAACTTATTACAAAGGGAGGCTGATTATTCCTCATTTGCTTCTTTTCATACCAGCTCCTTTATCCCGCGGACAATGTCCTGCCATGTCATGCCGTATTTTTCCCTCAGCTGATCAGGCTTTCCCGATTCTCCGAAGGTGTCCTGCTGGCCTACCATCCTTATTTTAACGGGAGCCCTCCTTGCCGTCACTTCAGCGACCGCGCTCCCGAGCCCTCCTATTACAGAATGCTCCTCCGCCGTCACTATGGCTCCTGTCTCCTCCGCGGCCTTTACTATTATGTCCTCGTCAATAGGCTTTATGGTGTGTATATCTATGACTCTCACGTCTATGCCTTCCTCTGAAAGCCTTTCCGCTGCCGTAAAGGCCTCGTTTACCATTATTCCCGTGGCGATTACCGCCGCGTCCTTCCCCTGTCTTACCGTATTTCCCCTGCCCATGGTTATATGGTCGTTTTCACTGTAGAAAACAGGTACGGCCGCTCTTCCCAGTCTTATGTAGCATGGTCCCTTATATGCCGCGGCCTGCCTCAGAAGCTCTGCCGCCGACACTCCGTCGGAAGGATTTATTACCGTCATCCCGGGAACGGTTCTCATTAAGGCTATATCCTCAAAGGTCTGATGACTTGCCCCGTCCTCTCCTACGGTTATTCCCGCGTGAGTGGCGCATATCTTTACATTCGCCCCTGTATAGCCTATGGAGTTTCTTATTATTTCAAAGGCTCTTCCCGACGCGAACATGGCGAATGTACTGGCGCATACAGTCTTGCCTGAAAGAGCCAGGCCTGCCGCCGCTCCGTAAAGGTTCTGCTCAGCTATTCCCATGTTAAAAAACCTTTCGGGATAGGCCTTTCCGAATTCCACTGTCATGGTTGACTTGGAAAGATCCGCGTCCATAACCACAAGCTCCGGATATTTTTCTCCCAGCTCCAAAAGCGTTTTTCCGTAAGCCTGCCTTGTGGCCATTTTTTCCGTCATTACATCTCACCTCCGAGTTCCTCGAGAGCCTGTCTCGTCTGCTGATCATCAGGCGCCTTTCCGTGCCAGCCCGCCTGGTTTTCCATAAAGGAAACGCCCTTTCCCTTTACTGTATGGGCTATTATCATAGTCGGCCTTCCCTTACATTCCCTGGCCTTTTTAAACGCCTCCAGAATCTGGTCAAAATCATGGCCGTCTATTTCCAGAACATTCCACCCGAAAGCTCTGAATTTATCCGCCACAGGAGCGACCGTCATCACCTCCTGATTTTTTCCGTCAATCTGAAGGCCGTTATAGTCGAGAATTCCCACCATATTGTCAAGCTTATAGTGGGCGGCTGACATGGCGGCTTCCCAGACTATGCCCTCCTGAATTTCCCCGTCTCCCAGAAGCACGTATATTCTTCCCGGGTTTTTATCCAGCCTGTTGGCCATGGCCATTCCTCCCGCCGCCGAGAACCCCTGTCCCAGGGATCCCGTTGACATCTCTATTCCCGGCACCTTTCTCATGTCCGGATGACCCTGAAGCCTGGACCCCAGCTTCCTCAGTGTGAGAAGCTCTTCCTCTGGAAAATATCCCCTTAAGGCCAGAGCCGAATACTGTACCGGTCCCGCGTGTCCCTTTGAAAGTATGAATTTATCCCTGTCTTCTTTTTGAGGATCCTCGGGATCCACATTCATTTCCTCAAAGTACAGCGCCGTAACAATATCCGCCGCCGAAAGGGAGCCTCCCGGATGTCCGGACCCGGCGCTGTGTATGGCCTTTATGACTCCCGCCCTTACCTGTGCCGCTTTTTTTTCAAGAGCTTTTCTTTCCATTTTACCTGTCTTACCTCCACATGTATTATTAACGCTGGAAAATATGTAACCCTTCGCGGAAAGCTCCGCGAGGGGTCAGAAATAATCAGAAAAAAGAATTATCGTCTATTCCCAAGCTTACGCTCAGGGCCTCATTAACCTCCGGTAAACGACTCTTGTCTATAGTTCCTATTCTTTCCTTTAACCTTCGCTTATCTATTGTTCTGAGCTGTTCCATCAATACTACTGAATTCTTTGTCAATCCGCTGCCCTCCGCCGCTATGTTAACGTGAGTCGGAAGGTCCGCTTTGTTTTTTCTCGATGTGACAGCCGCGACTATTATAGTCGGACTGTATTTATTTCCCACATCATTCTGAACTACCAGGACGGGTCTTACGCCGCCCTGCTCGGAGCCCGTTACCGGACTTAAATCAGCAAAATAAAGGTCTCCCTTTTTAATGCTCAAAGTCCATCACTCCTCTGATGTTTATTTACTGTTTATTTGCCTGTTATTCTTTTAAAGGCTTCAGGCAGCGCCTCGGCTATATCCTCGGATGTCATGCCCCGCTGACCCAGCCTTTCGGCCGCTATATCCCCGGCCATTCCATGAACGAAGGCTCCGGCCGCCGCCGCCTCCGGAGCGCCCGCTCCCGAAGCCGCCAGAGCGGCGATTACTCCCGTAAGAACGTCTCCGCTTCCGCCGGTAGCCATACCGGGATTGCCTGTAGTATTAATATATGTGCCCTGCCCCCTGGCTGTCACCACCGTATCCGCTCCCTTGAGAAGGACTGTGGCTCCCGTTTTCTCACTTATTTTCAAAGCGGCCGCTTCTCTTCCAAGCTCCTCTATGCTGCCCTCGCCGAGGGCCTTAAGCAGCCGGTTTCCCTCTCCCGGATGAGGGGTCATTATAACAGGACCCTTTCTCTTTCCAAGCATGTCCCGGCTCTCTCCGTAAACGCACAGTCCGTTAAGCCCGTCGGCGTCTATAATCACCGGTCCTTCGTATTTTCTCAGTATTTTCTCTGTTATCAGGTAGCTTCCTTCATCAACTCCCAACCCCGGACCTACGGCCACAGCATCGTATATTTCCAAATCCGGTAAGGATATTTTCTCCAGAGGCATACAGGTTGCCTGAGGCACCGCCGTCTGAAGAATCCCCATAATCTCCCCGGGCACAGCCGTCTTAACCAGCCCTGCTCCCGATTTAAGAGCCCCTCTCGCCGAGAGTATGGCCGCTCCGGCCATTCCCATGGATCCGGCGACTATGAGAACTCGTCCGCACTGCCCCTTATGTACGTCCCTGGGACGTTCCCTGATTACAGTATTTACAAATTCAAGAGTAATTAAACCTGATTTTTCCATAGATCCCATCCTTTTTGTCTTTTAAAGTATAACCCATAGTCTGCCGCTGCCGCAAGAGAAGTTTTCACAGATTGAAAACTTCTCCCGCCCTTCGCCGGTTTTAGAAATATTTAAGTTTATTTTTAGCTTCCGTTATTGTACAATATTATTAAGAAAATTCTTAAAATCCCCAAACTCCGGAGGTCTTTTATGAGCAGAAACAAAACCGTACTTCTCATACTTCTCATAGTAATACTGTATTTTATAACCCCTAACGATGGAGTGTTCGCCACTGTAAAAATAAACTTCCTGCATCTGCTGCCTTACATAATGGTGGCCGTAATAGTATATCTGGTAATCACCATAAGCGTGCTTAAACGGGCATGGAAGAAGCTGGACGCTCAGATAAGCGATGAAAACGTAATTAACTTCGCCAAGATAATGAACATCTCCTTTGATGTAAAGAGGATGCTGGGAACCAACAATCTTATAGATCTTTACAGAAAGGTGAATTTCTCAAAAAACGCCTCCCTTCACGCCAAGGAGCTGCTTTACGCGGCTATGAGAAGAAAAAGGCTTGACGTTCCTCCTCCTGGAAAGGGCACCGACATAGACGCTGTTTTGGATAAGCCTAAAAGAAGCGCCGAGGAAATAAAAGCCGCTAGAATAGAGGCCACCATACAGGCGAAAAAAAGAAAGAAGAAAAAATAATTCCTCCGATTTTTTCGGAGTCAAAATCTGATTCGCCCGCTGCGGGAGGGCCGTTGACTTAGAGTCGAGTAATCGGCTCTTTTCTTCTTTAAGCGCCCTGCTCCCGGCTGGCTTCCTCCTCCGCCCTTTTTTTGTCAAACTCTATTTCTCCCGCTCCCCACTCCTTTATTATCTCAAGAGCCGGGATCAGCTCCTTTGCCCTGTCTGTAAGGGAATATTCCACACGGGGAGGAATCTGATCAAACTCCTTCCTTTCCACCAGCCTTCTGTCCTCCAGATAACGGAGACTTCTGGTGAGCATTATATTGGTTATACCCTCAAGCTCTCTTTTAAGCTGATTGTATCTCATGGTCTCATGCTTTGAAAGCTTCCATATTATAGGCAGTCTCCACTTTCCCCCTATTATTTCCAGAGCGTATATTACCGAGCACTTCTCATCTGCCATGGCAGGGATTTCATTTTTGTTATATGTAGTCTGCATATTATCTCCTTTCCGCCTTCCATCCGCACACCGGAAAAGGCACAAAAATGTGCGTACTTGTATATTTGTTTTTTAATATTATAATCAACCTGTAAGAATAAATCAACGAAAAAAAGAAGGGAGAAGCGAAGATGGATATTGAAAAAACCATAAGATCTCTGGAACGAAACAGATACACTGTCAGATATTTCTGCACGGCAAAGGACGCCGCCGACTACCTGGACGGACTTCTTGACGGCTGCGTTATAGGCTTCGGCGATTCTCACACCATGATGGCCATGAATCTCTACGAAAGGCTGTCCTCCCACAACACCGTATACGATCCCAATCAGGGAAAGGACAACGACGAATTCCTCCGAATCGCCAAAAAATGTCTAACTACCGATATATACCTTACCTCTGTCAACGCCATGTCGGAAACAGGAGAGATGGTCAATATAGACGGAACCGGCAACAGAATAGCCGCCTCGCTTTTCGGCCACCAAAAGGTTTTCTTTGTAGTGGGAACCAACAAAATAGAGCCTGATCTTGAAAAGGCCGTATGGCGGGCCAGAAACGTAGCCGCCCCTAAAAATTCGGCCAAATACAGCCTTAAGACTCCCTGTGTCATAAAGGGCGACAAATGCTACGACTGCGCCAGCCCCGACAGAATCTGCAACGCCCTTACCATATATATGAAAAAGATGAACGACATAGAGGACGTGGAGGTCATCCTCATAAACGAGGATCTGGGATTTTAACTCTTTCTTTTCCTGAGAATATAAAAAGGAGGTGCCGCGCTGGGGGGTATTCCTTCGTTAACGCGGCATCCCCTCTGTATTTTCCATATCAGTATTATTTTTCCTCAGGAGCCTCCGCTATAAGCTTCTGCTCCTCTCCCTCCAGGGAGCTTTCTCCCTCAAGGGAAGGGTCCGGCTCATAGTGCTTTTCATGGTCAAGCACGGATATTCCTCCGTCTACGGCATCGACCATTATATAGTACTCAAAGCCTTCTTCATTGAGGCATTTCACTATGTAGAATTTCTTGTAAAACTCGTCCTCCTCTATGATCTGCATCTGAGGAGTCATCATAAGCTTTGCCTTTCCGATGTACTGCTTGAGGGCAAAGGAGTGTCCCAGATCATAGCACTCGTTCATGGGAGTTACTATATCGAGAGCCTCCTCTTCATTTATCTCCACCTCTTCGAATTCAGGCTCGCCCTTGGTCTCATAGGTGGAGCCCTGCACCCTGTCTATTATACAGTCGCAGAACTTGCTCAGCTTCTCCATTCTCTTGCCCTTGCCCACGCTTATAAGATACCTGAACCTGACATAGGGGTAATATACCTCCTCCACATCCTGAAGGTCAAGACTGGGATCCGTATGAAGAAGAAGCACCAGCGCCTCTCTCGTAGTATATCCGCATTTAAGTATTTTGCTTTCTATCATGTGTCCGTTTGTCTCCTTATTTAGGATAATAAACGCGCAACAGGCCTTTCGTCAAGTAGAATCAGACAAAAGACCTGCCGCTAATCAATGGATTTTCATATATGTAGGTGTTTTATGCCTGTGGTTCCATAGCCATTTTCTTGCTGAATACAAACTGAGTGATGGCCTTGTTTTCAGTTGAAAGATGCTTGGAGGAAGCAACCTGTACCTTCTTTGATACGGTTATCTTCTTTCCCTTGGCTCTTTCTATAAGATCCTTCATCTCAGGGCTTGTCGGCTTACCGAAGTTGCTGAAGATTATCATTGCGATAAATGACAGCAGAGCTCCGATGAAGAACTGATGGAGACCTGTTACCGTGTCAAGTCCTCCCAGCGACCATACCTGAACCGTGGCTCCTCCGACGATCATGGATACGATGGAGCCTGTGGCGTTGGCCTTCTTCCACCAAACCGCGAATACGTAGCTAGGCAGGAAGGCGCAGCCCATGAAGCTGAAGGTGTCTACTACCAGATTGAATATTCCAGGCGGGTTGATTATGGCGATGATAACGCCGATTACCGCAACGGCTATTATTGATCCCTTTGATACGAATACCACGCTTCTGTCGCTGGCGTCTTTTCTGAGCCATCTCTTGTAGAAGTCTATGGATACTATAGTAGCAATAAGGAGCATAAGAGCCGCAACTGTACTCATGATAGCTGACATGATAGCGCAGAGCATGAGTCCGGATACTACTCCAGGGAACTCTATCTGAGTCAGTGAAGGTATAACCAGCTCAGGGTTGCCGTCAATAAGTCCTTCAGGATTTGCCGTGAACATTACGCATCCGGCCAGTCCCAGGAAATAAGGGATGAAGCAGAAGAGCTGAGTCCATATGGTGGCGTATATTACAGATGCCTTTGCTGTCTTAGGGCTTCCCATGGCCATGTGCTTGTTAACACTGTGAGGAAGTCCCATGTAGCCTATAAGGTAGATACCTACGGCTCCGGCGATTACTCCGAACTGTCCTTCGTATGCGCCGTCTCTTCCCCATACGCTCAGAAGCGTAGGATCAATTTCGGCCAGCTTTTCGTTAAGTCCCGTGAATCCGCCCAGGTCGTACATAACCTTTACGAATACCAGTATGATGGATCCTATCATGATGAATCCCTGGATAACGTCAGTGTAGGCAACAGCGAAGTATCCTCCAAGGAAGGTGTAAATAAGGATTACTCCAACGCCCACTACGAGAGCTACCTCCAGAGGGAATCCGAAGAGAGTCAGCAGAGTGTTTCCTGTTGCCAGGAACTGAGCCAGTACGTAGCAGCCGAGTCCGAATACGGCTATAACGCAGGCGATTACCTTTACAGGCACAGACTCATATCTCTTTTCAAGATACTCGATAGGTGATATGGCGTCCAGCAGCTGGGAAAGTCTTCTCATTCTTCTGCCCAGTACGGTAAGGTTGATCATACCGCCCGCGCCGTCGCCTACCGCGTAGAATATGGCGAAGTATCCCAGAGAGAAAGCCTCGGCAGGTCCTCCCATGAACATGAATCCGCTCATGGCTGTAGTCTGAAGAGTAAGGGCCGTAACGAGAGGTCCCATGGATCTTCCGCCCAGCATGTAGTCCTCGGAGCTCTTAGCTCGCTTGTTCCAGTAAAGGCCCATGCCTACCATTCCGATAAAGTATAAACACAGTACAATTACTTCTGCTCGCATTAGCTGACACCCCCCTCTCCGTGATGATGATCATGAACCTGACCGTCTCTGTGATCCGTTCCAAGGTGTCCTTCGAATTCACTGTCGTCTATCTGATCATCCTGCTTCTTCATTACGAAGTACACGATAATCGCCGCAATTACGTAGACGAACGGCCAGATACAGATAGCCATGAATGTGCTTATAGGCATTCCTATAATCATAACTTTTCCTCCTTTTCAATAGTTTTCGCGCCCGTTAACCATATACGTCTCCTCACACAATATGATTCAGGCGTCAATGATAATTGCAAAACCGATTTTACTAAATTATCAGAAAAATCTCAAGATAGTACAATCTCATTTAGATAAAACATAAGGAGATTTTAAATTTATTTTAATCTTTTGTTTTAATAGCCCTTCTGCCTGTATTCATTCCTGTAGGTCTCGATCTTCTTATATACTGTAATTCTCGGCTTGTCCACCAGCACCACCGTGACGAACATAAAGAGGTTGACAAACATTCCCGCTATGGCGCATATGCTGCTGTCTCCTCCTCCCAGAAGCATACTTATTAAAAAGGCCGCCTCTCCCGATACTATTCCCGATATTGCCGCCCCCGCCGTAGATCTCTTCCAGAAAAGGGCTCCCATTACGGGAATAAAAAGCTGTGCCATGCCTCCCATGGCAATGACTCCCAGATCCAGTATGCTTCCGGGAATTACTACCATAAGACCGTAGGACACTGCCGATATGAAAAGCGTCGCCCATTTTGCCGTGGACACCAGCTTTCTGTCAGAGGAATTTCTGTTTATATATCTCTTGTAAACATCCATGGTATAGACAGCCGAAAGAGCGTGAACCTGCGAATTGGCCGTGGAAAAAATCGTCGCGAACACTCCTACTATGACAAAGTCTCTGAAAAACACAGGGCCGTATTCCATTATAAGTCTGAAAAAGGCCGAGTCGGGATCCCCGCTGCCCTCAGCGAGAACAACTCCCGCGCTTCCCGCGAAAAGAGTCCCCACGCAGATTATGGACGAAAGGATAAGAAGCCAGGGCAGCATATAGAAATTCTTTTCCGACTCCGCGGCGTAATTTCTTATCCACATCTGAGGACCCATAAAGGCTCCCACGGGAACTATAACAAAGAGGGACAGCCACATGGCCGTTCTGTTGCCTCCCTCCTCTCCTGTCAGAGCCACGTTTGAGGGATCTCTTTCTATAAGGGCGTTAAACACATAATCCGTTCCCCCGGCCACCTTCATGAGAAAGAATCCCGAGCTTATTATTGTTACTATTATCAGTATTCCGTAAAAGGCGTCGGTCCAGGCCACGGCTCTCAGCCCCCCCGCCCACAGATATATAACCAGTATGGCAAAGAAGATTATGCCTCCCATATACGGTGAGATCATTCCTCCCGTGCTTATTTCCATAGCCAGAAGGCCCCCAACAATCTGAACCTGAAGATATATCATGGTGCAGACAACCGATATGGCTGTAACTATAAGGTTGAGAATCTCCGAATCATATATGTCGTCGAAAAAATCCGTAGGAGTATAGTAATTGTGAACCCTGCCGTAATGCCAGATTCTCTTGCCCACGGATATAAAGAGAATGGCGAAAAGAGCGTCCCAGCCCACTGTCGTCATGTATATGGGCCCCTGCTCGTGAAAATACGCCATGCCCCCTATAAATGCAAAGGCGCTCATCCAGGTGGAGAACACCGTGGCGTACATTGGGAGGATTTTCATCCTCCTTCCCTGAAGTATAAAATCCTCCGAGGTGGGCAGCGACCTGTTTCTCGCCAGCTCTCCCAGAAGAAGCGGCACAAAGGCAAACACGCATATTATCATAAGAGTAAGAGCGTTTGTTACCATGATTTTTTCCTCTCCCCGTTTATTAAAAATATCAGTGCGTTTATTTTATCACAACTTTCTGATATAATGAACAGTAAACACAGGAGGACTTTTAAACATGGATTCCGTATGGATAACCGTTTTCGCGGCTCTGACCCTTGTGGTCTCCACTCTTTACTTTTATATGTTTTCACGAAACAAGGAGAAGTTCATGCAGTTCTGGGGCTTCTCATGGATCGCCTATTCCTGCAGCCTGCTGTGTCTTCTCTGTTACCTTAACACCCACAGCGACGTGTTTCTGGAGCTTCGGAAGGTTATAGACATGTTTAACCTCATCTTCCTGCTCTTCGGCTCATATTCCTTTATGCACGTCCGCATTCCCGATTACTGGTACAGATTTTCCCTTTATCTCATTCTCCTGGCCCTCCTCTGCGTCGTATACGACCTTGACCTTCTTTCCTTTTATCTTCCTATTTCAGTATATCAGCTTATACTTACGGCGTTTATATGTTATAATATATCTGTAAGATGGAATATTCCAAAGGGAGAAAAGGCCATATCAACAGCTATTTTTTTCATGTGGGGCCTCAGTAAATCGATAATGTCCATAATAGAGCTTTTCACGGACATCACCCACAACATATATATAATAGAAATTCTTCTGTCAAATGTAATAAACTTCTGTATACTTACCATTTACATAGTATACACGAGAAAGGAAAGCGATCTGGCTTCAGATCTGTATAAAACCGTTGTTGAGAACTCACAGAATGTAATATTTCTGTATAAAACATCACCCTACAGGGCATTTGAGTATATATCCCCCTCTGTGGAGGCCCTCACCGGCTTCAGACCTTCCCAGTTTTACGACAACCCCGCCTTCTATAAAAATCTCGTGGCGGGAAGCTTTATAAACGAGCTTGAGGATATATTCAGCGGCAGAGAGAAATCGAAAAAGGAAGAGCATATACTGGAATTTACAAAAAAAAGCGGAGAAAACTTCTGGGGGCAGCTTCGCATATCCCACATTACCGACAGCAGCGGCACAGCCGTAGAGGGAACCCTCTGGGACATAACCGAGTCGAAATCCGCTGAGCTGGAGCAGATCGAGGCCACCAGAAGCCGCAACATGCTCCTTTCCTATATATCCCATGAGCTTAGGAGTCCCATAACCTCCATCGCGGGATACCTGACAGCCATAAGCGACGGCACCATGAACAGCGAGAAAGAAAAAAAGGAGGCCCTGGATATAATCACCTCGCGAACCTTTACCCTTAAAAAGCTCATCGACGATCTTGACCAGCTTACAAAGCTGGAGACCCGCCAGTTTTCCTTTGACTTTATGGTTTACAACGCCGCCGGAGCGGCCGCCTCCCTCATAGAAACCAATCTGGGGGAAATAAAATCCGAAGGCTTTAAGGTTAACCTGGACGTAAACATGAGCCTTCTCAGGAATTTTTACATAATAATAGACATGGACAGAATAAACCAGGTGTTTTCCAATCTTCTTACCAATGCCGTCAAATACTCAAAGCACGTAAAGGAGCTTGATATAACCTTTAAAATAGATGATACCGTCGAGAATTTCCTCGTATCCGTTCACGACAGAGGCATAGGAATAGACGAGCAGCACATTTCCCACGTATTCGACAGATTTTACAGAAGCGGCACTGGAGACAACAATGAAATCGAGGGAAGAGGCCTCGGTCTCACCCTGTGCAAGGAGATAATAACCGCTCACCAGGGAAATATATACGCTGAAAGCGTCTACGGAAAAGGAAGTACGTTTACATTTATAATACCGCTTTACAAGGAGGCCTAACATGGCGAAAGAAAAAATTTTGGTAATAGACGATGAGCGAGCCATAAACAAGCTGGTATGCTCATATCTGGCAAAGGAGCAGTTTATTCCCCTCTCAGCCTACAACGGAGAGGAGGCTCTTTACCTTATCGAAAAGGAAAATCCCGATCTCATTATCCTGGATGTGATGCTCCCCGACACGGAAGGTCCCGCCCTCTCCCTTGAGATACGAAAGGAATCCAACGCGCCTATAATCTTTCTCAGCTGCAAGACCCAGGAGATAGACAAAATCATAGCTCTTTCCGCCGGAGGGGACGATTACATGACGAAGCCCTTTATGCCCGGAGAACTCATCGCCCGCATCAAGGCTCATCTCAGACGTCAGAAATCCCTTGTCCGGAATTTCTCAGAGACTCAGACAGGCAGCGTCTATGAGTTTGAAGGCCTTAAAATAGACTTTGAGGCCAGGGAAATCTTCGTGGACGGAGAAGAGGTCAACCTTACGGCCAAGGAGTTTGACATCGTAAAGCTCCTTGTGGAAAACCCCAGAAAGGTCTTTCCCGCCTCTCAGATATTCGAGGCTGTGTGGAAGACCAACTGCATGGAAAACGATTCAAAGACTGTCATGGTCTACATAAGCACCATAAGGAAAAAGCTTGAGCGCCGCCCTGACAGCCCCGGCTACATAGTAAGCGTCCGCGGCGTCGGCTATAAATTCAACCACGCTCTCTCAAAAAACGAAAACGACATCCCCGAGGACCGGTAAGGTCCTCTTTTGATGCCGCTCCGTCTTATGTTGATGCTTTCGCGGTGTTTTTACGCGTACTTCAGAAGCAGGTATCCTGTACAGAGAATAATGGATATTATCATCATGGGAAAGCCCACCTTGAGGAACTGCATATATGATATAGGATGTCCGTTTTTGGCGCTTATTCCCGTCAGCACCACATTGGCCGAGGCTCCTATTATGGTGCCGTTTCCTCCGAGACACGCTCCCAGAGACAGGGCCCACCACAGAGGCATTACATCCATTCCCGATTCTCCCATGGAGGCTATCAGCGGCACCATGGTGGCAACAAAAGGTATGTTGTCCAGAGTGGAGGACAGCAGGGCCGATACCCACAGAATTATCAGCATGGCCATTACCATTTCTCCGCCTGTTACGTCCACTATTATGTTGGCAAGCCTGTCTATTACTCCTGTTTCCACCATTCCTCCCACTACAACGAAGAGAGCCACAAAGAATATTATGGTGGTCCACTCAACATCCAGGATGGTATCCTCCGCCGGCTGCCTTCCTATTATCATCATTATTATAGCCGCGGCCAGAGCTATTACAGATGAGTCAACTCCCAGGTTCCCGTGAAATATAAATCCCAGGGCAACGAGAACTATCATGACAACGCTCTTGTGCAGAAGAGCCCTGTCCTTTATAAGCTCTCTCTCATCCATGGCCATTACTCTGCTTATATGATGGCTGCTGACGCTGAAATCCTTTCTGAAAATAAAGAGGAAGCATAATATGGTTACTGCCAGAACCACGGCTATTATAATTCCGTTGTTGGCGATAAAGTCCATGAAGGTAAGTCCCGCCGCGCTTCCTATCATTATGTTCGGAGGGTCCCCTATAAGAGTCGCCGTTCCGCCTATATTGGAGGCCAGTATCTGGGTTATTATGTAGGGTACCGGATTTATCTCCAGCTCCCTGGTTATGGCAAAGGTCATAGGGCCTATGAGCAGCACGGTGGTTACATTGTCCAGCATACAGGAAAGCACAGCCGTTATTACAACAAATATAACCATCATCTTGGCGGGGCTGCCCTTTGCCACCTTTGCCGCCTTAATTGCCATATACTCAAAGAGTCCCGAGTTTTTAACCACGGAAACAAAGAGCATCATTCCCACAAGAACGCCTATTGTATTGTAGTCTATATACCCGGCTCCGGAATCCACAGTCAGAACTCCTGTGATAAAAAGCAGAACAGCGCCGCCTACAGCCACTACCGCCCTGTTTATTTTTTCGGTAATTATGACTATCATAACTATGACAAAAATAATTACGGATATAGTTGCCTCTCCCATTAATTGATCATCTCCTTAAACTGTAAATTATGATGAAACCGAGTATACTGCTAAAGAAAAGGCGTGTCAATCGGCAGTTAAAAAAATTTAAAAACCCTTTATAACTTAGCTAAAAAATTGTCAATCTTGTATCTCTGTATTCATTGAAATTTCAACATTTGTATTAAAAAAGCCTCCCCATGTCCCAGCGGTTTAAGGAGGCTTTCTGACACAAAAAAAACATCTTATTTTTTAAAGAATGGCTTTCTTCCCCATTCCGTTTTCCAGGCAAAAAACAGCACGGCGGTCATGTATACCCAGCAGCATATAATATATCCGTAGAGAAACGGCATCCCCAGTATAAACGGATATATTCTGTCGCCGAAGATAAGAATTCCCGGAAATTCCATGGCGCAAAATCCCAGAATTATAAGTCCCCATATTACCTTTCTCATTAAAGGCGCGCCTGTCTTTCGATTACCTGTTTCCTTGTTTTTCATAACATATATTCTCTCTTCCGCCCTTTAATTATAAGGCGATTCCCAAAAATGCCGACGCTATAAGCAGGAAGGTCACCGCCGATACCATGTCCGTAAGAGATGATATCATAGGCGTGGCCATAAGCGCCGGATCTATACCTATTTTCTTGGCGGCCATAGGCAGAAGCCCTCCCACCAGCTTGGCGAACATGATTATGACTATCATGGATACCGCCACAGTAAGGCCTATAAGCAGGCTCTCTCCGTCTACAAAAATAACCTTCAGAAGATTAACCGCGCTCAGTATGACTCCTATTATTATACTTATGCGCAGCTCCTTCCAGAAGACCTTAAAGCCATCCTTTAAATCTATATCATCCAGGGCCAGGCCTCTTATTACCAGGGTCGCCGCCTGGGTTCCGGTGTTCCCGCCGGTTCCCATAAGAAGCGGCATATAGGATACCAGCACTATAACCTGAGAAAGCACGCTTTCAAAGCTTGATATTATGCTTCCCGTTATCATCAGAGACACTGTCATGAAAAGAAGCCAGGGCAGCCTGTTTCTCACATGCCTGAACACTCCCTTGTCCAGATATTCGGAGTCGGTGTCGTCCATTACTCCGGCCATTCTCTCAATATCCTCCGTAGTCTCCTCTTCTATTACATCCAGTATGTCGTCTACGGTGATTATTCCCACCAGCCTGTGCTCCTTATCTACAACAGGCACAGCCAGAAATCCGTATTTTTTAAAGGTTTCGGCTACCTCCTCCTGATCGTCGTACACGTTGACGTACACGTAATCGGTATTCATTAAATCGGCTATTTTACTGTCGTCGTCGGCAATAACAAGGGATCTCAGGGACACTATTCCATCCAGCTTTCTTCCGCCCTTTTTCACATAGCAGGTATATACGGTCTCACTGTCCATTCCCTCGTTTTTTATGTGAGCCATGGCCTCCGCCACGGTCATGTTTTCCTGAAGACTTATATAATCCGGGGTCATAAGACTCCCGGCGCAGGTGTCCGGGTAGTTGAGAAAGGTGTTTATCAGCTTTCTCTCCTCCTTGGGAGTCTTTTCCAGTATTTTGTCTACTATATTGGCCGGCAGCTCCTCAAGAACGTCTATCTTATCGTCAAAATCAAGTTCTTTTATAATGTAGGATATTTCTCTGTCGGTTATTCCCTGCACTATGGCCACCTGATCATCGGCAGGCAGATAGGAAAAAACCTCCACCGAAACATCCTTTGGAAGCATTCTGAATATTATTATGGTCTTCTCCACTCCCAGCTCTTCCAGCACCTCTTCGAGAATCTCACCAATATCAACTTCATTGTATTTAAGTATGGCATCCCTCGCTTTAAAGTAAGCCTTTTCGTCAAGCAGCTCTATTATATTCTCCACATCCCTGTCAAACTGCTGCAGCTTTTCGCCTCTGTCCATAGTTTCAGTCATGATATCGCCTCCTTTCTCTCAACATTACTCTTCACTTTATAAGATATTTTCTCATATTGCCGCCGAAGCTTTCGGCTCTCTGAGTCACGCCGCGGGAATTCATTATGGCCCGGGGATCGTTAGCAGTCTCAAGTATAGCAAATTTACCCGGCAAAGCAAAGCTCTTATTCATATTTATGCCGCTTATAAGCTGCTCGGCCACAATATCTCCTCCGCTGTAGCCCGAGACGATTACGGCAAAAAGCTTCTTGTCGTAAAACCTGTGGGTTCTGAACAGGGCCGTAAGCCTGTTTATAAAGGCCGTAAGATTGGCTCCCACAGCGTCGTTGTAATTGGGGCAGACCATTACAAGAGCATCGCAGGCCATTATGGCCGGATACACCTTCTCCACTATGGGACCGCCGTAAAAGCAGCTTCCCTCTTCTCCGAAGTGAAGGCACATCTCGTAGGAGCACCCTCTGCAGTCCATTACCTCGCCTCCCCTGAGGGAGATTTCATTTATCACGCACTCCGGGAGGCTTCTCTTCACCATGCCCCAGAGAGCCATGCTGTTTGAAGTGTTTTCATTGCTGGCGTGAAGCACCAGCAGATTGGGCTTTTTCTTCTTTTCTCCCAGGGGATCGTAGCCTGCTATATTTTCCACCAGCTCCCTTCCCGCGGCCATATAGGCCCCCATGTTATCCGTTTTAAGGTTCTGGGCCTGTATATTATAATTTTTCAGAGTTCTCGTCCCCTCTACAAGAGGTCTCCCGGGAAATGAGCAGCCGGCTCTGTTGGCTGTAAACACCAGGCTTCTTCCCGTTGATTTTGTAAAAAGCTCGCTGTTTCCATCGAGAATAACTCCTCCCAACGATCCCTCCAGAGCGTCTCTGTTGAGTCTGAAATATTTCATCATGGCGTACCAGTTGAGATTTATCCCCGACTCTCCCAGAGAAATTGTAAAGAGGATCTTTCTGTTTCTCAGATCGGCATTCTCCAGTTCTTCGGCTCTTGTTATTTTTTCCGCCGAATATCCTCTGAGACTGTGCTCCGTTATCAGCCTGAGTCTTTCCTTTTTACTCTCCTCGGGGCAGTATGGCTCTATAAGAACTATATCTCTCATAGGATTCTCTCCTTCAGATTATCATAGGCTTTCTTTATGCGGTTAAAAAGCTCCTCCGGAAGAGGAATATCCTCCACCTCTATGAAGCCTCCCTCCTCTGTCCTCCCTCTTCTGTTCCTGCAGCCGAGAAAGGCGCCTTCCTCCTCGCTTCCCAGGTATACGGAGGAATAGCTCCACCGTCCTGCCGCGGTCTCCGCCAGAGATATGGCTCCCGAAGACATGGCCGGCGCTATATACGGCTTAAAGCCATCCCTTCTCATCTCCATATTGGCCTCGACGGTTAGCCTTGTAAGCTCCTCGGAAACAGAAGGGTCGTAGTTTTTCACGCTGTTTGCTATTACCAGGTCCCCTCCGTGAGGACCGAAGGCCCTTCCCTCTGTAAGATATGAGGAAAATCTCCTGTCTCTCTCACTGTAATATGCCGCTCTGCCGTTCATTACTCCCAGGCCGTAGCCCTGCACCTGAGCAGGCTTAAGGCCGGCCTTAACCGCCGCCATGCACAGAGGATCCACAGGATCGGAAACCACAGCGAATATTCCCCTGAAGCCCTCCTCGGCGCCTCTGCCGGCATAAAGCTTCACCAGTCCGCTGTTAGCCTCCAGCTGAGCCATTCTCACGTCTCCCTGCGCTCCCAGCGGCGGAACGCCCCTGGAGGCGCAGAAAACCATCATATCGCAGTCAAAAAGGCTTTCCTCTTCCACGGCCTTTACAGGCGGCAGCCGTCTGCCGTCGGGAAAGCGTATCTGATTCATCTCCCGCTCAAATCGTCTTACGACCCTTTCGTCTATATCATATATGCCGATTGATTCCGCGGCGGCTCCGCCAATAAGCCTCAGCCCCAGAAGAACAGTGCTTCCCACGTCTCCCAGAGCCAGGATGTTTATCCTTAAGCCCCTTTCGCCTCCGCATCCCGTATCATCGCAGGGGATCATAAAGCTTTTCCCTCTTTCACCATCTAATCTGCAGCTCTCAGAGGCAAACTCGCTTATATATCTGTATCTCATTTCAACGCACTCTCCAGTCTTACCAGTCTTTCCATGTAATCCTCTATATGAACGGATGGAGACAGATTGAAGTCTGCCGCCGCCCTGTTGGAGCCGTTAGGCATTCTCGGCGATATAACGGCATCAGAAAGCCGCTTCAGAGTAAGCTGCCGTTCAAATATATTCTGATATTCACTCTCAAGAGTCTGGAATATTTTCCCGGCGTTTTCCAGGCAGACCATGGAAAGCCGGTAAACCGAATCTCTCGTGGATTCACCCAGGAATTTCGGCGCGGCGAAAGGCAGCAGCAGATTTATGGAAGGAATAAGGTTGAACTCCGTTTCCTTCGGGCTTTCGACTCCGTCCCCGCCTATAAAGGGGCATAGAGTGGACTCTACAAACCATGCCTTCAGATTCGGTATGAAATATGCGCTCTCCACATCTCTTCCCTGTATTGTCATAAGATCCTTTCCTCTTCCTGAGACAAGGCCCATTACCAGCTTTCTTATTTCCACGTTATTGGCCTTGAAAATCGGATCAAGAGCCTTTATTCTGTAGCCCTTGTGGAGAAGGTCGTCTACCAGTATTACCGGTCTGTTAAAGGATTTTATTGTTCTTATCTGGTTGTCAATGGTGGAATACATGGGATATTCCCTTATGGTGAAGCTGTTTAAGGTAGGCGAAAACATCTTCTCCGTATGAAGTGTCTTGGTCACGGTATTGGGAACGGCTATGCTTCTCAGTATCTTTCCGAAGGGAACGCACATACATTCTCCCAGATGCCTTTCTCTCAGAGGATAGCTGGGAACCTCATTTATTCTCGTCACCATGTCCACTATTTTACGGTTCATAACTCCCGCGTTAAAGGAAAGCACCAGGTTTCCGGGATTGAGAGCCGTAAGCGCCAGCTGCATTTCGGCGTGAGTCTGCTCAAGTATTTCCACAATTCTCGGAATCTTGTTAAATGGGTCCTTGAGAACCGTGTCCATATTCTCTATAACGGCCATAGGCTCCTTCATGTTTACCTCATATATACCCTGGCCGCCTCTTACCGCGTCCATTTCCGTAAAGCCCTGCCTTATGAGAACGTCTATTATCTCTCTGCTGGTTCCCTCCTCAAGGGGATGATATATGGCGTAGGTAATATCGTTTTCCACGGCCTTGGAAAGAACCTCTGTCATTATTATCTGAGTCAGGTTTCTCATATCCGTCTTGGCGGCGCAGTATATGCCTCTTATGATTATCATGCGCCCTGTTGCCTTTCTTCTCAGATAAGCGGCAATTTCAGCGTCCCTGAATTCCTCGTAAAGCTGACCCGTTTCCAGCTCGTTTACCGCTGCCACAGCCTGGACCCTTCCGTTTTTATCCTTCATGACCGCTGTTCTGACAAAGCTGTTTTCTATATATCTTCTTACTCTTCCCACATTTATGCCCTTTGCCAGAAGATCCCCCTCCA
>DVMP01000006.1 GCA_018714925.1 Candidatus Allocopromorpha excrementigallinarum | reverse complement strand
AGAATACTTGTATAATAGAGCCTATTCATTACTCTATTTATTGCGTTTGAAAATAAATAAAACTCAATATACTATATTAGATGAAAAATAGGACAGTAGTAACACACCCCCATTCCTACTACGTTTTTAACTTTTGCCGACCGGGGATATGCCGCATTTCGCTATGTTTTGCTTATTCTGTGATTGTTTTAACAATCTCAGTGACAGCTACATATTCGGCAAATTGCGGCAAAACAGGGCAAACTAACGTAAATCAGGAGGACTTTTAAATATGATACGAGTGCTTTTCATCTGCCACGGCAACATCTGCCGCAGCACAATGGCGGAATTCCTTTTTAAGGATATGGTAAAAAAGGCGGGCATTGCCGGCAGATTTCAGATAGCCTCAGCGGCGACCAGCCGCGAGGAGATCGGCCATGACACGGATCCCCGAACCAGGAAAAAGCTTGATGAGAACAATATACCTTATACAAGGCGAAAGGCCAGACAGATTACAAGAAGAGACTATGAGGAATATGATTACATAATAGCCATGGATGACTCCAATGTGAGGGATATGAAGAGAATCACAGGTGAAGACACTGAAGGAAAGGTGGCAAAGCTTTTAAGCTTTACGGGAAAGAGGGACGATATTCCAGATCCATGGTATACAGGTGATTTTGACGCGGCCTATGATGATATTGAAAAGGGCTGCAGAGGCCTTTTGGAATACTTGAAAAAGGAGATTTCTTAATGGAAAAGAAGTACATTGACGTGTTTTCGCGGTTTAAGGAAGTGGGAGGATTCTTTTCCACAAAATACGGCGCGTCGGAAGGATATCCCTATAACAGAAGGGATATTTTTAAAGAGGCGGGGGCAGGTGAGGCTGTCCCTGTGTGGCCCAAACAGGTTCACGGAAACAGAATTGCGGTGGTAAGCCGGCCTCCGGAGGAGCCTCTTTCCATAGAGGATACCGACGGAGTCATCACCAATCAGGAGAAGGTTCTTCTCACCACTGTTCACGCCGACTGCCTGCCGGTGTATTTCTTTGACAGGAAAAGGAAGGTCATAGGACTGGTTCACGCCGGATGGCGCGGAACGGTCGCTTCCATAGCGGTCAGAGCAGTATGTGAAATGGAAAGAGCCTTCGGGTCAGGGCGTGAGGATATAAATGTGTATATCGGACCGGGAATAAGCCGCTGCTGTTTTGAAACGGGACGGGAGGTATACGATGAATTCGCCGGGAAATGGAGCTTTATGCCGCAGCTTACCCATGTAAAAATCAATGAGGCAGGTGAAGAGAAATACTATATTGATCTTAAAGGTGTAAACCTCAGACTTCTTGAGGCGGCCGGAATAGCGCCGGAAAACATTGAGGTAAGCCCGCACTGCACCTGCTGCGAGCCTGAGCTCTTCTGCTCCTACAGAAGGGAAGGCGGTACCTATAAGAGAATGGGCGCGGGACTTTGGCTGAATTATCAGCCGGAAGGTTCTCAGACAGCAGAAAAAGAGGAGAAATAGCCCATGAGAAGAGATGACCTTTTGAGAAAGCTGCCTGTTGACAGTATATGTGTAAAGGCTGAGGGAAACGGCCTTAAGAGAAGCATAGGAGCCTTTGAGCTTATGATGCTGGGCGTCGGAGTTATAATAGGCTCGGGGCTTTTTGTCATAACGGGAGTGGCGGCGGCTGAACAGGCGGGCCCGGCTCTGGTGCTGTCCTTTGTACTGGCGGGACTTGCCTGCGCCTGCGCGGCGTTGTGTTACGGGGAGCTTGCTTCCGCCATACCTGCTTCGGGAAGCTCCTATACCTTTATTTACGCCGGTCTGGGAGAAGTATTCGCCTGGTTTATAGGCTGGTGCATCACACTGGAATATGTTGTGGCCATGTCGGCTATCGCCGTGGGCTGGTCAGCCTATTCGGCTAATATTATAGAGCTTCTGGGAGTGAAGCTTCCGGAGGAAATGCTGACGGATCCTTTCAGCGGAGGACTCATAAATATCCCGGCCATGCTGATAGTATCGTTTATGGCTGCTTTGCAGCTGAAGGGAACCAAGGCGAGCGCCAGGCTCAACAATGTGCTGGTATTTGTAAAGCTTGCCGTCATACTGGTATTCATAGTCCTCATAGCCGGAAGCATAGATCCGGAAAACTATGATCCCTTTATGCCCTTTGGATGGAGCGGAGTGTTTTCGGGAGCCGCGGTGGTGTTTTTCGCTTTTCTCGGCTTTGACGCCATAGCCAATTCAGCGGAGGAGGTAAAAAACCCTCAGAGGGATATGCCCATAGGGATAATCGGTTCCCTTGTTATTGCCACGGCTCTTTACATGATAGTCACACTGATGCTGACAGGCTCCATAAAATACTATGAGTACGCGTCAGTAGCGGCTCCCGTGGCCTATGCTCTGAACGAGGCCGGAATAAGATGGGGCTCGGCTCTTGTTTCAGTGGGAGCCATAGCTGGACTTACAACAGGTGTGCTGGTGCTGCTGGGAAGTGAATCCAGACTTATTTATTCCATGGCAAGGGACGGCCTTGTGCCTTCGGGATTTTCAAAGATAAGTAAAAGCGGAGTGCCGAGAAAGGCTGTAATATGCGTGTGGCTCGCGGGAATTTTCATCGCCGGTCTGGTGCCCATAGACAGAATAGCGGAGCTTTGCAATATAGGGACTCTGTGGGCCTTTTTCCTGGTGTCCCTTACGGTAATGGTCCTGAGAAAAACAAAGCCTGATCTTAAAAGAAGCTTCAGGGTGCCTCTTGTGCCTTTTATACCCATACTGTCCATGGCTCTCTGCGCGTTTCTGGCCTCAAGGCTTGACGCGGTGACCTGGATTGTTTTTCTTATCTGGACAAGCTGCGGGATGGTGATATATTTTATTTACGGCAGACGACACAGTAAGCTGGGGAAGAAATAATGTCAGAAACGAATATGATTTCCGGTAAAAGAAAAAAGAAATTCAATCTCAATAATATAAGCCGCTACAGAGATCAGCTTTTTGGTCTGACTATTATAACCATAGTTTTGTACCATTTCAGTGATGATTACTGCTTTGCATATTTAAACGGCGTAACAGGAGACGGCTCCTTTATTGAAAATATACTTGTTTTCGGGTATCATGCCTGTATA
>DVMP01000072.1 GCA_018714925.1 Candidatus Allocopromorpha excrementigallinarum | reverse complement strand
AAATGGGGGCTTACGGCTTTTCTGGTAATAATATGCAGCACTGCGTTTTTCTTTGCCATATACAGGTTTGACGCGGTACAGAAGATTTTGGGGATATGCGCGTATATACTGACTCCTTTTATATACGGGCTCATAATGGCATATCTGCTTTGTCCTGTGTATAATTTTACAGTGAGAGGCACCTACGGACTTATAAACAGAATGAACAGGGGATTTCCAAAGGCTCTGACAGTATCCAAGGCGGTGGGAACCATAGTGGCGCTCATAACCATGTTTGTGGTTGTGACGGGGGTTTTGTGGATGATAATCCCGGGGCTTATAGACAGCATAGTGAATATAATAAAAATTCTGCCGGACAGCATGGAAAGCCTTCAGCGGTGGCTTGACGGTAAAATGGTGCGTTTTCCGGAGGCTCAGGCCATGCTGGATGGCTGGATAAATAATTTTACGGAAAACGCCACCGCATTTGTTATGGACAGGGTGCTTCCCGAATACAGCGCCATAGCGACCCACGTTTCAGAGGGGGTAATAGGCGTATTCAACGTGATAAAAAATATATTCGTGGCTATAATAATATGCGCCTATTTTCTCAACAGCAAGGATATTTTCGCGGCCCAGATTAAAAAAATAATAATGGCCTCCTTTAAGGAAACAACCGCCAATGAGATTTTAGAGGGGGCGGCCTTTACAAATAAGACCTTCGGGGGATTTATAAACGGAAAGATAATAGATTCCCTTATAGTGGGAGTGATATGCTTCATAGTTATGAGCCTCTTCGGCTGGGAATATTCTCTTCTCATAAGCTGTATAATAGGCATAACCAATATAATTCCGTTTTTCGGACCGTTTATAGGGGCTATTCCGTCGGCTCTGCTGATACTTATGGTGGAGCCGGGACACTGTATTCCGTTCCTCATATTCATACTTATACTGCAGCAGTTTGACGGAAATATTCTGGAGCCGAAGATCCTGGGAGACAGTACGGGTCTTGCCAGTTTCTGGGTTCTTTTCGCGGTTCTTGTGGGAGGAGGTCTTTTCGGATCCATAGGAATGATAATAGGTATTCCCATATTCGCGGTTATATACGCTTACATATCGAGGATTATAAACAAAAAGCTTGAAAAGAAGGGACTTTCCACGGAGCTGGCTGATTACAGAATAGACAGCTACAGAGTAAAGAAGGAAAGGAAGAAAACAGTTTTCAAAGACATGTTTAAAATAAGAAAGAGACGGTAAAGGATGAATACAGAGGCAATAAAGGAAAGACTGAAAAGAGAAGTAAAAGGTATAAAGCTGGAGGAAAAGGCGCCCATGAAAAGATATACCTCCTTCAGAGCGGGAGGAGAGGCGGAGCTTATGGCGATGCCGGACGGCGTACATGATCTCAAAAGGCTTCTGGTCATACTGGAAGAAGAAAAATGTCCATTTTTCATTTTAGGGAACGGATCGAATGTTCTTGTAAGGGACGGCGGCTACAGAGGAGTAATCGTAAAAATCGGCGAGAGCTTCGCCTCAATTGAAGGCAGGGAAGACCGGCTGGTATGCGGGTGCGGTGCGCTGCTTTCCGCGGCGGCCAGGGAGGCTGCCGAAAGGGGGCTTTCGGGGCTTGAGTTTGCTTCAGGAATCCCGGGCTCTGTAGGCGGAGCTGTTTTTATGAACGCCGGCGCCTACGACGGTGAAATGGCTCATGTCCTTGAGAAGGTTCGTCTTGTTTCCCGTGACGGAAGCAGGGATTTTTATGTGACAGGGAAAGAGCTTCAAATGGGATACAGGCACACTCTTCTCCATGAAACGGGAGATATAGCCGTAGAAGCGGTAATGAAGCTGAAGGCCGGAGACAGGGAGACCATAAAGCTGAAAATGGCGGATTTTACAGAAAGGCGCAACAAAAAACAGCCTGTAGCATATCCGAGCGCGGGGAGCTTTTTTAAAAGGCCTGAGGGGTATTTCGCGGGAAAGCTCATACAGGATGCGGGATTAAAGGGGCTTTCGGTAGGGGGAGCCCGTGTCTCTGAGCTCCACAGCGGATTTATAATAAATACGGGAAACGCCACAGCAGGCGATATACTCAGGCTTATGGAGATAGTGCAGGCGGCGGTAATGGACAGGTTCAATGTAAGGCTGGAGCCGGAGGTAAGAATAATTGGAGAATAATTTCAGGGAAGCAGCAGACAGGTACGTTATGCTGTATGACCTTCACACACATACAATCTATTCCCACGGAAAGGGAACGGTGGAGGACAATGTAAGGCAGGCTATGAATAAGTCTCTTGAGTTTATAGCTGTATCCGATCACGGACCGGGACATCTGTTTTACGGAATAAACAGAAATGAAATAGTCAATATGAGAAGCGATATTGAGAGGATGAATGTCAAATACCAGAATCTCAATGTAAGACTCAGCGTTGAGGCCAATATAATAAGAGACAGAAACGGCCTTGACGTCAGGGAAGAGGAATTTGAGGAGTTCGATTTTGTCATAGCGGGATATCATTACGGGCTGTTCGGCTGCAGCTGTGTAAGAAACTGGCTGTGGAGCAAGGGCATTAAAATCGGAGAGGAGAGCCTGAGAAAAGCCAATACAAAAATGGTTACAGACGCTCTGAGAAAAAACAACATCGCCATACTAACCCATCCGGGAGACAAGGGGCCCTTTGATATAAGAGAGCTTGCCAGAGTCTGCGCGGAGACCGATACCCTTATGGAGATAAACACCTGGCACGGTCATATGACCGCGGAAGAGATAAGGATAGCCGCTGAAGAGGAAAACGTGAAATTCATAATAAGCAGCGACGCCCATACTCCGGACAGAGTAGGGGACTTTAAAGAAGGAGTTGTCAGAGCCCTGGAAGCGGGTCTTGACCTTAAAAGGATAGTGAACATAAAGGAGAAGAGATGAAGGCTGTAATAGTTACGGGACTTTCGGGAGCCGGAAAAACTCAGGCCCTTGACTGTCTGGAGGATATGGGATATTACTGTATAGACAATATGCCGCCGGCCCTTATAAAGAGCTTTATAGATCTTTCCGCAAACGGCAAGGGCATAGACAAGGCGGCCTTTGTTATAGACGTAAGGGGAGGAAAGCTGTTTGATGATCTCAAGGAATCTCTCGATGAGCTGAGCCGTGAAGAGATAGACTATAAGATTCTTTATCTTGAAGCCTCCGACAGGGTGCTGCTGAGACGATATAACGAGACCAGAAGAAGTCATCCTCTTTCAGAGGGAGGCACTATATCGGCGGGGC
>DVMP01000071.1 GCA_018714925.1 Candidatus Allocopromorpha excrementigallinarum | reverse complement strand
TCTTTTCCTTTTTCTCCTTTATCTCAGCTGATTCTTCTTCAGGCTCCGCCTGGTCACCGGAAGGGGTCTCGGAGAGGGAACCGCTTGTTTGGGCGGCTTCGCCTTCCTGAGGCCGGGTCTCTTCTTTCTCCTGAGAATCCTCTGCTTCCCCGGAAGAGGAATCCTTTTCCCGGGAGACCGCCTCTGCGGCGGCTGAAGGGGCCTCTTCCGCTTTTTTTGCGTTACTTTCCGCCTTTTTTCTTTCCTTTTCAGCGGCCTTTTCGGCCCTTCTTTTTTCTTTTTCAGCGGCTTTCTCAGCCTTTCTTCTTTCCTTTTCGGCTTTTTTTGCGGCTTTTTTGTCCACAGGGGGCTCTTCACTTTGGGAAGCGTCCTCTGTTGAAGCCTCGGCCTGAGAAGGCTTCAGGGCTTCGTCCTCCCGTACAGCTTCCTCCGCCTTTTTCTCCATGGCGCTTCGAACATCGGGAGCGCTGTGCTCATGGCGGGAAGGCTCCGGCGCGGAAGCCGGGGCGGCGGGACGCTGAATGTTTTTTACCTGGCTGAAAATAGCCTCCAGTATTCTCGCGTCCTTTTCTTCGTAAGGAAGCCTCTTTACTTCACCGTCATATGTAAAGGTATAGCAGCGGGATTCTCTGTCGTTGGCCACATTGGACATGTAGCTGTAAAAGAACTCCTTGCCGTCAAAGGTAACTGATCTCGTGGTAAACTGCGCAGTTTGATCTCCGGATATTATTTCAATGGTTTTCATTTAACTATCCTCAACTTTACAGATTTCTAACTTATTTTTATTCTGAATAATAATTTGGGAATAAATGATATACAACTATCATAGCCCTAATTGTGTTCAAAAGTCAACAAAAATGTGAAAAAATTACAAATCCAGGGAGACAAATTAGAATATAGATGATATAATGTGGTAGGATTTATTTGAAAACTTATATGAGAGAATGAGAAAAAGAGGTTTTACAAATGGATAGGAACGCACTTACCGAAAAAAGAAGAGAAACGGTTATAGGACTTCTGAAGGGAATGAATATAAAGAAAAGCACGGGGGAAGGCTTCGATAAGGATGATGTTTATGAATGTATGCAGCAGCTGTGCGATCTTTATGAGCAGAGCATAGAAGAGCTGGAAAACGCCTATGAAGGCGAAATAAATTCACTTAAAGAAAAATACAAAAAGTATGATGATAACAATGATCTCTATGTAAGTCTTATAATGGAGGCCAAAAAGAGCAGCAACGACATTATAAACCAGGCTAAAAGCGAGGTGGAGACCATACTCAACGAGGGCAAGGAGCAGGTGGCCCGTCAGGAAAAGGACCTGGAGCAGATGCGTCTTGATATGGAGACGGAAAAAAAGGCCATGACAGAAGAGCTTACGGCGGCCCGTGACGCGGTTGAGGCTGAAAAGGCCGCTATGAAGGCGGAAGCCCAGGCGGAGAAGGAAAAGGTTTCAGCCCTTAAAAACAAGTACAGCCAGCAGATAAACGCCATGGAAGAGGAGTTTGAGGAAATAAAGACCAATATCCTGCGTACGGCGGGAAGGATTGACAGCCTTAAGAGCAAGCTCCCTGAGGACGAGGAGGTAAACTGGGATCTTCTCAACGCGGGAGACGCCGCGGCAGTGGATTTTCCGGCTCAGGAAATCGCCGTAGAGGAGACGGTGGAGACTGTACATACGGAGCTTCAGCCGGAAACGCCGCAGGAAATACCGCAGGAAGCTCCTGCGGAAGAGGCAAAGCCGGAGGTTCAGCAGGAAAAGGCCGCAGATGAAGGCGCGGCTGAAATAACCCTTGAGGAGCTTACCGCTCCACTGCCTGAGGAAGCAGCTCCGGCAGCTCAGGAAACGGCGCCTGCGGAGTCCCGTGAGGAAGCGGCAGAGGAGCCTTTTACCCTTGAAGATATAAAGATAGACATGCCTGATCTGGAGGATAAGCCGGCGGCTATGACAGATACGGCGGAAATTTCCTTTGAAGGCCTTGAGGACCTCTTTAAGGAAGAGGAAGCCAAAGCCAAGTAGAAGAGCTTTATTTATGGAAGAGCTTAAGGAAAAGATTCTCAGAGAGGGAGTCGCGATAGGTACGGAAACCGTAAAGGTGGACAGATTTCTCAACCATATGCTGGACATGAGGCTTCTTGAGAAAATCGGAGCCCGGCTGGCTGAAAGCTTTTCACAATGCCGGATCGACAAGATTCTCACAGTGGAATCCAGCGGCATCGCGGTGGCGTGCATGACGTCGAGATATCTGGGATATCCGCCTGTGGTCTTTGCCAAGAAGGCCCAGCCCAGCACCATGACCGAAGGCTTTTTTCAGGCGGGGGCCAGATCCTTTACAAAGGGAACCCTTTCCATGCTGAGGGTTTCGGAAAAGCTCCTGTCTCCGGGAGAAAGCATCCTTATAATAGACGATTTCCTGGCCCACGGCGAAGCTTCGTCAGCTCTGACCGATATAGTCTCCCAGGCGGGAGGCCGGGTGGCGGGCATAGGCGCCGTTATAGAAAAGGGCTTTCAGGGAGGAGGAAAAAGGCTGAGGGAAAAGGGCTACAGAGTCGAGTCCCTGGCCGTAATAGAGAAAATCGAAAACGGACGAATATTTTTCAGCTGACAGGAAGGATAAAGGCTTTGACCTTTATCCTTTTTATTTTTTTGCCGGAAGTGAGGAGTGGAAGTCTGCTGTCTTTTTTTACGCAAAAAATGTCTTTTTTGTTTCATCTGTGAGAAAAAACCAGTATAATAAGCTTATATTGTATTTCACAGATGAAGACGGAGGAAGAACATTATGAAAAAAGTACTTGTAGTGATGCTTGCTGTTATAATGGCATTCGCCTTTACAGCCTGCGGCGGCGATGAGGAGAGCAGCGACGCCGGGAAGGTAGGGGCCATATATATAGGCAACATCAACGACGGCGGATTTACTCAGGGAATGCATGAGGCTCTTGAGAAATCTTCAGAGGAAAACGGACTGGAGCTTCTTTACAAAGAGAACGTCAGTGATTCCGACGCCCAGGCAATAAGAGACGCGGCAACCAACTTTATTGATGAAGGATGTACAATAATAGTGGGCTGCTCTTATGGATTTGGAGAGACTCTTGATGAGCTGGCAAATTCGGGAGACTATGACGATATAACCTTCCTGCATTTCTCGGGGCTTTTCCAGAACGAAACCAACATGGAGAACTTCTTCGGCTCCATGGATGAGGCAAGATATCTCAGCGGAATGGCGGCTGCCGCCACAAGCGAGTCGGGAGTTCTGGGATATGTAGCGGCTTATCCGCTGCCGGAGGTTCAGATAGGAATCAATTCCTTTACCCTTGGAGCGCAGGCTGTAGATCCTGACGTTGAGGTGAGGGTAATATATATTAACACCTGGGGAGACGCGGAGCTTGAGAGAACAGCCGCCGAACAGCTTATAAGCGCCGGATGCGACGTTCTCACGTATCACGCCGACTCGACGGCCACCCAGCTTGCCGCTGCCGATGCGGGAGTTTACACTACAGGCTGGAACTACAGAAACAACGCGGCCGGAGACTATTATATAACCGCTCCTTACTGGGATATGTCAGCCTACTTTACTCCTACCTTTGAGGCCATACTTGACGGAAGCTTCAAGCCGACGGGAAATCAGCCTTTCAGCAGCTACGGCTCCATGGAATCGGGAATGATATGTATAGATGATTTCGGACCTGCTGTTCCTGAGGATGCTGTAGAGCAGATAAACGCTGTGAAGGAGCAGATGGAAAACGGTGAGTTCAGCGTATTCTCAGGAGAGATTATGTACGCGGATGGAACGGTTCTCTGCGAAGAGGGACAGACTCTTACAGTAGAGGAGATATGGAATATAAACAAGGAAATTGAGGGAGTTATATCTACTTCAAATTAAAAAAGCATAAAAATTTAAAGGTATAAAGGGGAACCTCACGGTCCCCCTTATACTATTTATATAATCGTTTTGGAGGAAGACAGTGGAGCAGAACCTTGCAATAGAAATGGAAAGCATCAGCAAGATTTTCGGCGATCTCAAGGCTAATGACAATGTGAATCTGTCGGTCCGTCAGGGAGAGGTTCACGCTCTCCTCGGGGAAAACGGAGCGGGGAAATCAACGCTGATGAATATGCTGGCGGGAATATATACGCCGGATTCCGGAGTTATAAAAATAAACGGGAAGGAGGCGCGCTTCGCCTCGCCAAAGGACTCCATAGCCATGGGAATAGGAATGATCCATCAGCATTTTAAGCTGGTAGATGTTATGACTGCCAAGGAAAACATAATAATAGGCCGGAAACAGTCCTTTTTTGTAAAGGGAAAGGCTCTGTCAAAGAGCATAAAGGAGCTTTCCGACAGGTACGGACTCGATGTGGATCCCGATAAAAAGGTTTACGACATGTCCGTAGGAGAAAAGCAGACTCTGGAAATAATAAAGGTTCTTTACAGAGGCGCGAAAATACTTATAATGGACGAGCCTACGGCAGTTCTTACGCCGCAGGAAATAAACAAGCTTTTCCGGGTAATAAGAAATATGAAGCAGCAGGGATGCTCCATAGTTATAATAACCCATAAGCTTAACGAGGTAATGGAAATATCGGACAGGGTTACGGTGCTGAGAAAGGGAAAATCCGTGGGCACCGTTGTAACAAAAGACGTAAAGGTTCCTGCATTAATAGAGCTGATGGTAGGCAGGAAAATAGATCTTTCCATAGAGAGAAAGACCTTTGACAGGAAAAAAACTCTTCTTAAGGTAGATGAGGTTACAGTAACGGATAAGGACGGAAAGGAAGCCCTTTCCGGAGTCAGCTTCGACCTCAGCTCCCATGAGATACTGGGAGTCGCGGGAGTCGCGGGAAGCGGACAGAAGGAGCTTTGCGAGGTAATCGCAGGTCTTGCCCGCGCCACAGGAGGGCGCATCTACTTTGAAGATGAAAATATACTGGGAAGAAGTCCCAGAGACATTATAAAAATGGGTATAAGGATGGGATTTATACCTGAAGACAGGCTGGGAATGGGTCTTGTGGGAGGAATGGATATTGTTCACAACATAGTGCTCAAGGACTATCAGAACCAGCCGGGAATTCTTCTTAAAAGAGGGCCTTGTGTGGAAAAGGCCAAAAAAATAGTAGAGGAGCTGGATATACAGACCCCCAGCATATACACTCCCGTAAAGAAGCTTTCGGGAGGAAACGTTCAGAAGGTGCTCCTGGGAAGAGAAATAGATTCATCTCCCAAGGTTCTCATAACAGCCTACGCCGTAAGGGGGCTTGACATAGGAGCCTCCTACAAGATATACGATCTGCTCAGTGAGCAGAAGGAAAAGGGCGTGGGAATACTCTTTGTTGGAGAGGACCTTGACGTTCTTCTGGAGCTCTGCGACAGAGTGATGGTTCTGTGTCACGGCAGGGTGACGGGCATAGTTGACTCGGACAAGGTGACAAAGGAAGATATAGGACTTCTGATGACCGGAGAGGAAAAAGAGGAGGTGGGCGCCTGATGGATTTCATAAGAATAACGAAACGAAGCGACCTGCCGAGAAGCAAGGAGATAATCATAACCATACTGGCTGTGGCTATGTCCATAGTTTTCGCGGGAATAATACTGGCTGTATTCGGACTTAACCCCTTTGAGATATTCAGGGAAATAATCATGGGATCAGTGGGAACCGAGATGAGGATAAAGCAGACCATAGTCAAGGCTGTCCCTCTTATTATAACCTCCATGGGAATCATTGTGGCCTTTAAAATGAAGTTCTGGAATATCGGAGCGGAGGGGCAGATAACCATGGGAGCCCTTGGGGCCGCGTGGGTTGCAATAAACCTCCATGGGACTCTTCCTCAGCCTGCGCTGCTGCTTCTCATGATGGCCGCGGCAGCCATATGCGGGGGAATATGGGCCTTCATTCCCGCTGTGTTTAAGGCTAAGCTGGGCACAAACGAGACTATTTTTACCCTTATGCTCAACTACGTGGCCATAAAGTTTGTCACCTATCTTCAGTACGGACCGTGGAGAGATCCGGGGGCCAAGGGATTTCCCCGTATAGAGACATTTTCACAGGATGCGGTGCTTCCTTCGCTGGGAGGCGTTCACACCGGCTGGATAATAGCCGTACTTGCCACGGTGTTCGTATATTTTTTTATGAAAAGCACAAAGCTGGGATATGAGATAGCGGTAGTGGGAGAAAGTATTGAAACAGCCCGATACGCAGGAATGAACATCAGCAAGATCATAATAGCAGCCATGCTTATATCCGGAGGCCTCTGCGGCATCACGGGAATGATACAGGCTTCGGCGGTAGAGAAGACTCTCGTTTACGGCATAGCCAACAACTACGGGTTTACGGCCATAATAACAGCATGGCTTTCAAAGCTGAAGGCAGGATACGCCCTTCTTGTATGCGTGGCCTTTGCCATGCTCATGCAGGGAGGCGATTATATACAGATTGCCATGGGTGTTTCAAGCACCGTATCTGATATAGTACAGGGACTGATTCTCTTCTTTATACTGGGAAGCGAGTTTTTCCTGAGGTATAAGGTTCATCTGGGAAGAGCCGTGGAAAAGGAGGTGGCCTGATCATGACGGAATTTCTTGCGGCATGTGTAGTGGCGGGAACGCCTCTTGCCTTTGCTACAGTGGGCGAGCTTATAACTGAAAAATCGGGAAACATGAATCTGGGTGTCGAGGGAATGATGCTGATGGGAGCTGTAATGGGCTTTCTGGCCGGCCTTTCCACCTCAAGCCCTGTTATAGCCGTCTGCGCGGCCGCCGCCGCAGGCGCGGGAGGAGCGCTTTTTTACGGAATTCTAACAGTAAGTCTTAAGGCCAACCAGGTTGTCTGCGGACTGACTCTGACTATTTTCGGAACAGGCTTTGCCAAATTTGTGGGCGAGCCTCTCATGGGCTCCAGCGCGCCTTCGGAAATAACCGGCTTTTTCGGAAAAATAGCCATCCCCCTTCTGGGAGACATACCTGTTATAGGGCCTGTATTTTTCAGACAGGACATGTTCGTATATCTCAGCTACATTATATGCGTACTGGCGGCAGTGTATATGTATAAGACGAGAATCGGACTTAACCTGAAGGCTCTGGGAGAGAATACGGCCGCGGCGGACGCCTCAGGAGTTAACGTTACTCTTTACAAATATGCTCATATACTCATAGGAGGAGCTCTCTGCGGACTGGGAGGAGCCTACCTTTCCCTGGTGAGAATGCCTATCTGGCAGGAGGACATAGTCAACGGGCGAGGCTGGATAGCCGTGGCTCTCGTAATATTCGTAGGCTGGAATCCAATAAAAGGATTTTTCGGAGCGGCCCTTTTCGGAGGACTCAGTATCCTGGGACTCAGGCTTCAGGCCATGGGATTCAATGTATCTCAATATCTGGTTGACATGATCCCTTACATTGCTACAATATTAATAGTAATATTCAGTACATACAAAAAGAAAAAGGAAAGTCAGCCTCCGGCTGACCTGAGCAACAACTATTTCAGAGAGGAGAGATAAGGGGAATGGTATTTATTCATTTAGCGGAAGGCTTTGAGGAAGTGGAGGCTCTTACGGCGGCAGACGTTCTCAGAAGAGCCGGTATTGACGCCAGGACGGTTTCCGTAACAGGAGAAAAAATGGTGAAGGGAACTCACGGAGTTGCTGTTGAGGCGGACATGCTCTTTGAGGACTGTGATTATGAAAAGTGTGAAATGATAGTTCTTCCGGGAGGACTCCCCGGAGCTTCCAATCTTGAGGCTCATGAGGGACTGACCGCTCAGATAAAGGACTTTGCCGCCAGGGGAAAAAAGCTGGCGGCTATCTGCGCTGCGCCTATGGTTTTCGGCTCCTGCGGAATACTTGAAGGAAGAGAAGCTACCATATATCCCGGCATGGAGGACAGGCTCAAGGGCGCCAGAGCCACAGGCGGGACAGTTACCGTGGACGGCAGTATAATAACCGGAAAGGGACCGGCCCTGGCCATGGAATTCGCCCTTGCTCTTGTGGAAAGCCTTAAGGGAAGAGAGACAAGAGATCAGGTGGCGGAAGGACTCCTTTACGGAGAAGCCTCACATGATTGATCTGAGAAAAATTGATCTGAAAAAGGCGGACCTTCATATTCATACCTGTTATTCCGACGGGCAGGCGGCCCCGGCCGATATAGTAAGGGACGGAGCAGCCATGGGATATGAGGTGATGGCCATAACCGACCACGACGGCACAGACGGAGTAAAGGAGGCTCTGAAGGCAGGCTCTGAGGAAGGCATAACCGTAATTTCCGGAATAGAGCTGGCCGCGGAAACCTCTGAAGGAATAGGGGTTCATATACTGGGATACGGTATGGATACAGAAGAAAGGCGCTTCAGAAAAACCCTTGAGGAGCTTTCAGAAAAGAGAGCCAGGAGAAACAGAAGACTTCTTGAGGTCTTGTCGGAGATGGGCTATCCTCTTTCCGGGGAGGACCTTAAGAGACAGCAGCCTAATAATTTCATAGGGAAGCCTGTGATAGCGCGGGCTCTGGCGGCAAAGGGATATATAGACAATCCTCGTGAGGCCTTTGAAGAGGGAAGGCTTCTGGGAAGCCGGGAGGCGAAAAGAATAAAAAAGGAAAAGCTGAAGACTGAAGAGGCCATAGAGCTTATAAAAAATGCCGGCGGAGAGGCGGTCATGGCCCATCCCATACAGACCAGGGGCATAGGCCTGGCAGGCAGCGATGTTTTTTATGAAAATATCCAAAGGCTGGCTGAGAAAATGAAAGAGGCGGGACTTTCAGGCATGGAATGCTGGCATCCTGATCAGAGCCCTTCTCAGTCGGAGATATTTCTGGGCATAGCCCGCAGGCTGAAGCTTTATCCCACAAGAGGGTCGGATTTTCACGGAAAATATTATATGAAGGAACAAGGCTGATAATCAGGCGGGAAGCAAAATCCCGCCTGATTTTAACGTGGCGGCAAAGCTCAGTTCCGCTGAGACAAGACTCTGTGAATGGATTTGAAAATTATGGGAATACTAGTCAGGAAACCATTCCCGGGAGGGAAAAAATCACAGAGGAAAAAAATGAAAGAAAAACATTCCGGAAAAAGTACGGAGGCAGTACCCGTCAGAATAAGAGCCGCAGCGGCCGCGGCCGCCGCGGCTCTTATGGCTGTATCCGGGGCGGCCGGCGCGGTCAGCCTTCCGGAGAATACGGAGATACCGGTGGTAACGGCGGAGGGAGATGTTATAACGCCTCCCTGGTATATTACCGTAGAGGGAAAAAGAGTGGCCCTTGTGGAGTCCGAGGAGGCTGCCAGGCAGACCTTGCGGAGAATAGTTGACCGATACAGCGACAGTGAAAACACAGTTCTTGATATTGAGATCAGAGAGGAGACAGGCGCCGAGAAAATGGATATAAAGACAGGCGATCCCGCTCCGAAGATACTCACCGCCGCTGAAGCGGAAAGGAAGCTCATCCGTGGAGACGGAGAAGACAGTTATCTGACTGTAGTGACCACTGAAGAAGCGGTTGAGGAAGAGATAATAGCCTATAAAGAGGAATACAGGGTCGAGCCTTCCATGTACGCAGGCGAGACAAAGGTTCAGACAGAGGGAAAAGAGGGAATAAAGGAGGTAACTAAAAAGGTTATCAGAGAAAACGGCAGGGAGGTAAAGGAAGAAATTCTGGAGGAAGAGATAAAAGAAGAGGCGGTAGACCGGGTGATTCTGGCAGGCACCAGGGAATATGACGGATACGGCGGAGGCGCCGGAGGAGATGAGGAAGGCGTATCATATGATCCGGAAGCCACCTACGGGCAGCTTGCTCTGCCGGTAAGAGGCTTCAGAATTTCATCGGAATTCGGTCCCAGATGGGGAGGACAGCACAGAGGAATAGACATGGCTCTGGCTCAGGGCAGCCCCATATATGCCGCTGAGGGCGGAAAAGTTTATTTTTCCGGCTGGGGAGGCAGCTACGGAAATATAGTGAAGATAGATCACGGAAACGGAATGCAGACCTATTACGCCCACTGCAGTCAGCTGCTGGTATCCCGCGGGCAGGAGGTATCCAGGGGAGAGAAAATAGCCCTGGTGGGATCTACAGGCAACTCTACAGGTCCGCATCTTCATTTCGAGGTTATAATAAACGGCTCCCTGGTGGATCCTTCCGACTTTCTGGAGCTTTAAGGTCACATTGGAGATTGCTTAAGATGCTGTTTTATGATATGATAAAAGCGGGTATATGCCCGCTTTTCGCCATATAAGGCAAAAGCTGAAGGTATTGGAAGCAGCATTGCTTTAAGGAAGGCGCCATGGCTTTTTTCAGAGATATAAAAGAAGATATAAAAGCGGTTCTGGAACAGGATCCGGCGGCGAGAAACACCTTTGAGGTGCTTTTATGCTATCCGGGGATATGGGCCATAATATGCCACCGACCTGCCCACTGGCTGTACAGACACAATGTAAAGCTTCTGGCAAGGGTAATATCCCAGCTTACCAGATGGTTTACGGGTATAGAGATACATCCCGGGGCTGTAATAGGCAGAAGGTGCTTTATAGATCACGGAATGGCTGTAATAATAGGAGAGACAACGGAAATAGGCGACGATGTGACCATATATCAGGGGGTGACTCTGGGAGGAACCGGCAAGGATACGGGAAAGAGACATCCTACAATAGGGAGCAGAGTTGTCATAAGCTCCGGCGCCAAGGTGCTGGGACCATTTAAGGTGGGAAACGACGTAAAGATCGGAGCGGGATCAGTGGTGCTCAAGGAGGTGCCTGACGGCTGTACCGTTGTGGGTATTCCCGGAACCATAGTGAGACGAAACGGAGAGCCGGTGTCCGATCTCAATCAGGTGGATCTGCCGGACCCTATAGCCGTAGAGCTTGAATGTCTGCGAAGACGTGTGGTGGAGCTTGAAGCCATAATAAAGGCAAATCTCGGAATCGAAGAAAAGATACAGTGCGAAGAGGACTGCCAGTACGCCAATATTCTCAAGGAAATGGAGGAAGGCACCCTCAATCAGATATACGGAGAGACGCAGATAAGGGAAAAGCAGGCAGAGGAAGAACGGGAGGAAGATGAAAACCATGAGAGTATATAATACCTTGACGAGAAAAAAAGAAGAGCTTAAGCCCATTGAAGAAGGCGTTATAAAAATGTACGTCTGCGGGCCAACTGTGTACAACTTCTTTCATATGGGAAACGCCAGACCTTTCGTTGTCTTTGATACAATGAGAAGATATCTGGAGTACAGAGGCTACAAGGTAAAATTCGTTCAGAATTTTACGGATGTGGATGACAAGATCATAAACAAGGCGAGAGAAGAAGGCGTTACAGCCGGCGAGATCAGTGAAAAGTATATAGAAGAATACTATAAGGACGCCGCGGCCCTCAACGTGAGGAAGGCCGACGTGCATCCAAAGGTTTCACAGCATATTCCGGAGATAATAGACTTCGTGAAAACCCTGGTGGATAAGGGATACGCCTATGAGGCGGGGGGAGACGTTTACTTTTCCACGAGAAAGTTTAAGGACTACGGAAAGCTTTCGGGACAGAACATAGAGGATCTGGAATCGGGAGCAAGAATCGCCGTGGGAGAGATAAAGAAGGATCCTCTTGATTTCGCTCTGTGGAAGGCCCGGAAATCCGACGACGAGATTGCCTGGGACAGCCCATGGGGAAAGGGGCGGCCGGGCTGGCATATCGAATGCTCCGCCATGGCGAAAAAACACCTGGGAGATACCATAGACATACACGCGGGAGGACAGGATCTTCAGTTCCCTCACCATGAAAACGAAATAGCTCAGTCAGAGTGCTGCAACGGAGTTCCCTTTGCCAACTACTGGATGCACAACGGCTATATAACCGTAAACGATGAAAAAATGTCAAAATCAAAGGGCAACTTCTTTACGGTAAGAGATATACTCAAGGAGTATGACGGCGAGGTAATAAGATTTTTCCTCCTTTCGGTTCAATACAGAAATCCCATAAACTTCAGCCACCAGCTTATGGACCAGGCAAAGGCGGGTCTGGCAAGAATGGAAAACGCGGAAGATAATCTGAAGCACCTTGCCGAAACCGGCGAGGGAGCCATGACTCCTGAAGAAAAAAAGACTCTGGAGAGCTTTGATAAGTACAGACAGGAGTTCATCGACGCCATGGATGACGACCTTAACACAGCTGACGCCATAGCCGCGGTATTCGAGCTGATAACAGCCGTAAATACAGCCGTAAAGGATGGAGCCAGCAGACAGTTCGCGGAGAAGAGCCTGGATATTCTAAGAGAGCTGACAGGAGTTCTGGGGCTTCTTCAGAAGGACAGAGAGGCGGATATAGACGATGAAGTGAGAGCTCTCATAGAGGAAAGACAGGAAGCCAGAAAAGCCAGGAATTTTGCCAGGGCCGACGAAATAAGAGATCTTTTGAAGGAAAGAGGTATAATACTTAAGGACACACCTCAGGGCGTTCAGATAGTGAAAGAATAATATGAAAATAGAAAATCTGAAGAATGTCAACACTACGGCGCTGGCTTATATGGGAGACGCCGTCTATGAACAGGCTGTCAGAGAGCACGTTATGAAAAGCGGTCTTTCCGACGTCAACAGACTGCATCTTACGTCTACACAATTCGTAAAGGCTTCGGCCCAGGCAATGGTTATAAAGACCTTGTTTCAGGAGCTTACGGAGGAGGAAAAAAGACTGGTAAAGAGAGCCAGAAACAGAAAGTCAGCCACAAGAGCAAAAAACGCGGATCCCGTCACCTATAAATGGGCCACGGCCTTTGAAGCCCTCATAGGGTATCTCTATCTGGCAGATGAGGAGGAACGGCTGAAGCAGCTTATGGACAGAGCGATAGAAATCGCGGGAAAGTGAGATATGTCAAAGAAAGAGAAAAAAACAAAGAAAAAGAAGCAGGTGAGAAACAAGGCGAGAGACATGATCGCCGATTACTATACCACCAACAGGGACTATGACAGGGAAAACAGACGCCGGCAGGAAGAGGAGGGCGTTAAGACAAAGGGGCTTAAAAACCTCAGAAGCAATGAAAAGGTATACATAGCCATAATAATCCTCGGACTTATCGGCATCCTTATAAAGTACGTGATTCTGTAAGGACAGGAGGGAAAAATGAGCGCAGCGGACAGACTCTTTGTGAAAATGTGTGAAGATATACTGGAGGAGGGCTTCTCCAGCCGTGGCCAGAAGGTGAGAGCCAGATGGGAGGACGGCGCCGAGGCCCATACAGTGAAGAAATTCGGAGTGGTGAACAGGTATGATCTGCAGGAGGAGTTTCCCGCCATCACACTCAGACCGACGGCCATAAAGACAGCGGTGGATGAGATGCTGTGGATATGGCAGAAAAAATCCAATAATATAAATGATCTTAACAGCCGCATATGGGATTCCTGGGCAGATGAAACAGGCTCCATAGGAAAGGCCTACGGCTATCAGATGGGAATCAAATACAGGTTCCCTCAGGGAGAGATGGATCAGGTGGACAATGTCATCTGGCAGCTTAAAAACACTCCTTATTCGCGAAGGATAATGACAAACATATACAATTTCAGCGATCTGGCCGATATGGGACTTGAGCCCTGCGCCTACAGCATGACCTTCAACGTTACGGGAGACAGGCTGAACGCCGTGTTAAATCAGCGGTCTCAGGACATACTGGCGGCAAATAACTGGAACGTGGTTCAGTATTCGGTGCTGATTCACATGCTGGCCCAGGTTTCCGGACTCAAGGCGGGAGAGCTGGTGCACGTTATAGCCGACGCCCATATATATGACAGACACATTGATATAATAAAAGAAATGATAAAGAGACCTCAGTATCCGGCGCCAAAATTCACGCTCAATCCGGAGATAAAGGATTTTTACGACTTTACTGTGGATGACATAAGGATAGAGGATTATCAGACAAATCCTCAGATAAGAAATATTCCGGTGGCGGTCTGAAGGCTTTGTGGAGGATATGAAATGAACGCCATAGCAGCAGTTGATGAAAACTGGGCAATAGGAAAGGACGGGAGACTTCTCACTCATCTGAGGGGCGACCTTAAGTACTACAGGAGCAGGACAATTGGAAAGGTAACGGTGGTAGGGAGGAAAACCCTTGAGTCTTTTCCGGGAGGAAAGCCTCTTCCTGACAGAGTAAACATTGTCATGACCAGGGATCCTCAATACCGCAGGGAGGACTGTATAGTCTGCCGAAGTGTCGAGGAGGTTCTCGAGAGAGTTAAGGAGTACAGAGACGAGGACGTGTTCATCGCCGGAGGGGCGGAGGTTTACAGACAGTTTATGGAATACTGCAGCGTATTTTACGTGACTAAAATATATGACAGCTTTGAGGGGGACAGATTTTTCCCCGATCTTGATTCCATGGGGCTTAAGGTCACATGGGAGAGCAGTATCCGGGAGGAAAACGGAACGGCCTACAGATTTTTAAAGTACGAGAGAGTATGAGATGTCAGAGACGATAACAGGACGCAATGCCGTAATGGAGGCCATACGCGGAGGAAGAAGCGTTGAACGGCTGATTCTGGCCAGAGGCGCGGAGGGCTCCGCGAGAAAAATAGAAGAGGCCGCTAAAAAGAAGGGAATACCGGTTCGCTATGAGGAGCGAAGCCGCATGGACAGAGAAAACGGAGGGAAAAACCATCAGGGAGTCATGGCCGTGGTATCCGACTACAGCTACTGCACCATTGAGGACATCCTCCGAAGGGCGGAAGAAAAGGAAGAGGCCCCCTTTATAATCCTTCTCGACGGAATAGAGGACCCTCATAATCTGGGGGCAATAATGAGGACCGCCGAATGCGCGGGAGTTCACGGAATAGTGATTCCCAAGCGGAGGGCGGCTCAGGTTACTGACACAGTGGCAAAGACCTCGGCGGGAGCCGTGGAATATCTTCTGTGTGCCAGAACCTCCAACATAGGCAATGAAATAGACAGGCTGAAGAAAAAAGGGGTATGGACGGCAGCCTGCGATATGGGCGGAGAGGTCTGCTATAACCACGACTTTACAGTTCCTACGGCTCTTGTAATAGGAGGCGAGGGCACTGGAGTCGGAAGACTGGTGAGAGAAAAATGCGATTTTATCGCCTCCATCCCCATGAAAGGAAGCATAAATTCACTTAACGCTTCAAACGCGGCGGCTGTGCTGATGTATGAGGTGTTAAGGCAGAGGACACTTAAATTATGAAAACCGATCTTTACAGAAAACTGGAAGAATGCGCCGACAGTCAGCTGGTAGCCATGGCACAGGAGGGAGATATTGACGCGGAGGAAGCCCTCATGCGCAGATATAAGGAAACGGTGAGGATCAAAGCCAAGCTTTACTTTATGGCAGGCGCTGACGAGGAGGATGTGGTACAGGAGGGAATGATAGGCCTCCTGAAAGCCATAAGACAGTACAACGAAGAAAAGTCGGCGGCCTTCGGCACCTTTGCCAGCATATGTATAACCAGGCAGATAATAAGCGCCATAAGAGGCGCCGGACGGGAAAAGCACAGGAGCCTCAACAACTCGGTTTCTCTGAGCAATCCCCTGGAAAGAGAGGGGGGAGAAATCACCCTTGAGGACACTCTGAAGGCCGGTATGGATGCCAGTCCCGAGGAGCTGCTGGTAATCAAGGATGTGGTGTACTATATATTCCATAACGGAGATAATATATTCAGCGATTTTGAGATGCAGGTGCTCAATGAGTTCCTGAAGGGAAAAAAGTACGACAGAATTGCCAGAGACCTGGGAAAATCCACTAAATCCATTGATAATGCCATGCAGAGGACAAAGAAAAAAATAGTGGAATATATTACGAGATAATAACATTTGAAAAAGACGAAACCTGTTGCAATGTGGTTGACAGGGCCTTTAAAATATAGTACCATAAGTGTTGATCGGTGTGCTACTGTAGCTCAGTCGGTAGAGCACCTCATTGGTAATGAGGAGGTTCGGCAGTTCAAGTCTGCTCAGTAGCTCCATCTTATTGATTTAATTCAGGAGGGAATTTAAAATGGCAAAGCAAAAATTCGAAAGAACAAAGCCGCATATCAATATCGGGACCATAGGTCACGTAGACCACGGAAAGACGACGCTGACAGCGGCGATAACAACAACGCTGCAGCAGAGATACGGACTTG
>DVMP01000070.1 GCA_018714925.1 Candidatus Allocopromorpha excrementigallinarum | reverse complement strand
ACCACAATATGTAAAAAATTTCAAAAAGATGAATAGATGAGAGACGAGGTAGAAAAAAATGAGCAATCTTTTGACGAAAGTAAGAAAACTAAACTGGCTCCTGCAGGAAAGCCCTACCGGGGCTTTTTCCTTTGACGAAATGTGCGGAATACTCAGTGATCTTATGGATGCCAATGTTTATGTAGCCAACACAAGGGGCAAGGTTATAGGGGTCAACTACAAGATAAAGTCGGACAGCCCTGTAATTTCAGACTCTGAAACGGGAACGGAAATATTCCCGGGCGAGTATAACGAGGAGTTTATGAAGGTAAGGGAAACCACGGCGAATCTTTCGGGAGCCGACGCTCTGAAAATATTTAAATACGATTACGACACGTCGGACAAGCTCCATACCATAATACCTATTTTAGGGGGAGGCAAACGATGGGGCACCATGATAATGACAAGATATTCTCCGGAGTTTGAGGAGGAGGATCTCGTTTTGGGAGAATACGGAGCCACCATAATAGGAATGGAAATTCAGAGAAGGAAATCCCTTGAGGAGGATGAGGAAGCAAGGCAGGTGGCCATGGTCCAGATGGCTATAGGGACACTCTCATATTCGGAGATAGAAGCGGTACAGCAGATATTCTCCGAGCTTGACGGCAACGAGGGGCTTCTGGTAGCCAGTAAAATAGCCGACCGCTCCGGAATAACAAGATCCGTCATAGTAAATGCTCTGAGAAAGCTGGAAAGCGCCGGAATAATAGAGTCCAGATCTCTGGGCATGAAAGGAACGAGAATAAAGATAATTAATTCAAAGTTCAAGGATGAGCTTAACAAAATGGTAATGTAGGCTCTGAAGGTAAAAAAATCCGTTCACAGAACACTCCCGCCGGGCATATTATAATGCGGCAGGAGTGTTTTTCCGTTGACCTGCGGAAAAGGCTTCGGCTATTCTCCGTATGAGAAGAAGGGGCAACGGATATGAGAAGAAGAAAGAGAAGGACAGGAAAAAAACCGCTGCTGGCCGCTGTTATGTTTGTGACGGCAGCTGTTTTCCTCAGCGGCACGGTCTTTGTAAAGACTGTGGTGGAGCCTAATATGGAAAACGCCGCCAGGATGAAAGCCGAGGCTCTTGTTTCGAGAACCATAAGCAAGACCCTGTCTCAGCAGTTTAAGGGGCAGGAAAAGGGAGGCTCTCTTTTCACCGTTGAGAAAGGCTCTGACGGATCCATGGAAATGGTTCAGGCCGATTCTGTGGAAATAAATATATTCCTCTCGGAATTTTCCGTGAGCCTGCAGGAGGCCTTTCAGAATATGGAGGGTGAAAGGCTCAGGGTTCCCCTGGGCTCGCTTATGGGGAGCAAAATACTTTCGCAGGCAGGGCCTTCGGTTACTCTCGGGATAATGCCCCTCAGCGTGTCTTCAACGGATTTTCGCACAGAGTTTGAGACCCAGGGTATAAATCAGACAAAATATAAGATCTATATGATTCTGAAATGCAGAGTAAGAGTGATGGCGCCTTTTTCTTCAAGAGTATTCGCCACGAAAAACACAGTTCTCATAGGCGAGACGGTAATACTGGGAAAGGTTCCAGACAGCTATGTTCAGGTTCCTCAAGAAGATATTTTAGATGTAACGGAAGAATAAATGTGATAATATGAAGCCATGGTGAAATTTAACGAAAACAATGAGGTTATAAAAAACGAAGAATACAGAGCCGTTATAGCAGGCATACAGACACGTGAGGATATCTCCTATTACATGGATGAGCTGGAAGGTCTGGCTGAGGCTGCCGGCGCCGAGGTTTGCGGCAGAGTTATACAGTCCCTGGAAAAGCCCAACACAGCAACTCTCATAGGAAAGGGAAAGGTGGAAGAGCTGGCGGAAATGTGCCGGGCCATGGATGTGGACCTTGTAATATTCGACGATGAGCTTTCTGGCATACAGATAAGAAATCTGGAGGAGGCGCTGGAGGTCAGAGTCATAGACAGGACCGCCCTTATTCTGGATATTTTTGCGCGGAGAGCTGTTTCCAGAGAAGGAAAGCTGCAGATAGAGCTGGCGCAGCTTAAGTACAGGATGCCGAGGCTTACGGGAATGGGAAAATCTCTTTCGCGTCTCGGTGGAGGAATAGGGACCAGAGGTCCGGGAGAAAAAAAGCTGGAAACGGACAGACGCCACATAGCTGGAAGGATAGACGATATAAAGGCGGAGCTTAAAAAATCTGTATTGACCAGGCAGGTGCAGAGAGCGGGAAGGCAGAAGTCAGGTCTGCCTGTAGCGGCCCTTGTAGGGTATACCAATTCCGGGAAATCGGCCCTGATGAACAGGCTGCTGGAAATTTCGGAAAAGGAAGAGAAAACCGTGGATTCGAAGGACATGCTCTTCGCCACACTGGACGCGCAGCACAGAAGGATAAGCTTTAAGCAGGGAAAGGAGTTTATCCTTATAGATACGGTGGGATTTGTCAGCAAGCTGCCTCATGGCCTTGTGGAGGCCTTTAAGTCGACTCTGGAGGAGGTAAGATACGCGGATGTTCTCATACATGTGGTGGATAATTCCTATGAAAACAGGGATTTTCACATAGAGACCACCGACAGGGTGCTTGAGCAGCTGGGAGCGGGAAACAAAAAGAAAATAATGGTCTATAATAAAATGGATCTGGAGCCGGAAGAGCCTGTGGATATTGGAGGAAGCCGGGTTGTGTGTGTTTCCGCGAAAACGGGATACAATATGGAAAGGCTTATGGATGCCATAGAGGAGGCTCTCTTCGGGGATCGAAAAGAGTGCGGGATGCTTGTGCCTTACGACAGGGGAGATATAATATCATATCTTCATGAAAATTCGGAAATTCTGTCAACAGAATACCGACAGGATGGAACTTTTCTGAGAGGAAGGTTTTCCATAGAGGACATTGAGAAATTTAAAAGTTTGGTTTTATAGCCTGCGCAGTCAGGAAAAGAGGTTTGTTATGGAGCTGCTGTACAAAACGGTGAGAAAGGAAGGAGAAGCCCTTCAGATCATAGAAAAATCACGATTTAAGGCCCTTGTAAGGCCTGTCGGGAGCAGAGAGGAGGCGGAAGCCTTTATAAGTGAAATCAAAGGGGCCAACAGGGACGCCACTCATAATGTGCCGGCCATGGTAATAGGAGATAAAGCGCAGATACAGTGGGCCAGCGACGATGGAGAGCCTCAGGGGACCTCAGGAGCCCCTATGGTACAGATGATGGTAAAGGAGGGGCTTACAAATCTGGCTGTAGTTGTGACAAGACATTTCGGAGGAATAAAGCTGGGAACGGGAGGTCTTGTAAGAGCCTATACGGGAACTGCCAGGAAGGCCATTGAAGCCGCGGGAATATGCGGAGTCTGTCTTGTTGAGCTTATGAGGATCAGAATAGATTATACATTTCTTTCAAAGATACAGAATATGGCCTCCGGCTCTCTTACGGAGGAAGAAGGAGATTTTGTAATAAGAGGAACTGAGTATGGTGAAAAGGTAACCCTGGAAATAGGGACTTTTCCGGAAAAAAGCGAAAGGGTAAAAGCCCTGCTCGCTTCCGTCACCGCCGGAACCTGTCAGGTCCTTGAGGAAACAACATCCGTAGAAAAAATATAGGCCTGTTTATACCTTTTTTCTTTTGGCAAATACTTAAAAAGTACTTGACATAAATGAACTACTACTGTATATTTAATAAATGTGTCGAGTAGGTAATATATGTGTTAAGGGCGCTTAGCTCAGCTGGGAGAGCACCTGCCTTACAAGCAGGGGGTCATAGGTTCGAGCCCTATAGCGCCCACCATTTATCTGAATGGGCATAAGCGCGGTCCGGTAGTTCAGTTGGTTAGAATGCCAGCCTGTCACGCTGGAGGTCGACGGTTCGAGCCCGTTCCGGATCGCCATATTTAAGACACTGAAAATCCGCTGGCGTGGCTCAACGGTAGAGCAGCTGATTTGTAATCAGCAGGTTGGGGGTTCGATTCCCTCCGCCAGCTCCAGAATAGAGGAATCGAACCCGAAAGGGCTCGAGGAGCGAAAGAAAGTCCTGTGGACTTTCGTGCGACGAGAGGTTCAAGCCGACCGAAAGGGGAGGCGCAGAACGGCAAAGGCGAAGCCTTTGTGTAATTCCCTCCGCCAGCTCCAGAATAGAGGAATCGAACCCGAAAGGGCTCGAGGAGCGAAAGAAAGTCCTGTGGACTTTCAAAATATGACTGGACAATTGAACAAAATGTGATATAATAACTTTTGCGTCAACGCAGAACATCGAGGGATTCCCGAGTGGCCAAAGGGGGCGGACTGTAAATCCGTTAGCTGAGCTTTCGGTGGTTCGAATCCACCTCCCTCGACCAATATTCGCGGAAGTGGCTCAGGGGTAGAGCATCGCCTTGCCAAGGCGAGGGTCGCGAGTTCGAATCTCGTCTTCCGCTCCAGACGCGCGGATGTAGTTCAATGGTAGAACCTCAGCCTTCCAAGCTGATGGCGTGAGTTCGATTCTCATCATCCGCTCCAATTTTAAGAACTGCCTGGGTATCGAATGAGACACAGGCAGTTCATATGAAAAATACAACAGCCGCCTTTTCACCACGGCGGCTTGAGATCAAGGGCTCATAGCTCAGCTGGATAGAGCAACGGCCTTCTAAGCCGTGTGTCCGGGGTTCGAATCCCTGTGGGCTCGCCATTTTTTCAAGATGGGGTATAGCCAAGTCGGTAAGGCAGCGGACTTTGACTCCGTCATGCGTAGGTTCGAATCCTGCTACCCCAGCCAATAGGACCCATTAGCTCAGTTGGCAGAGCACTTGACTTTTAATCAAGGTGTCCGGAGTTCGAATCTCCGATGGGTCACCAATTAACAGGCTTGGGGTCATCTGAAACATGGGTTGGATCTACTGCGTGAAGCGTGAGGAGAGGTGTCCGAGTGGTTTAAGGAGCTGGTCTTGAAAACCAGTGACTCCGAAAGGGGCCGTGGGTTCGAATCCCACCCTCTCCGCCAAAAGAGGAAAGAGAGGGATTCGAAGCCGGAAGGCTGGGATTGGAGATTAAAAGGGCTGTAACTGAGCTTACAGAATTCGAGGGATATCATACAAAGTTAATAAAATTCAGTTTAGCTTGGAGAAGTACTCAAGAGGCTGAAGAGGACGGTTTGCTAAATCGTTAGGGTTCGCAAGGGCCGCATGGGTTCGAATCCCATCTTCTCCGCCATATACGCGAATCATTCGGCAGAACGTTTCGCGGCCGTGTAGGGGTATAGCTCAGTTGGTAGAGCAGTGGTCTCCAAAACCACGTGCCGTGGGTTCGAATCCTACTGCCCCTGCCAATATGGATAAACTGGATGTTTATCGGGGTGTAGCGCAGTTTGGTAGCGCAACTGGTTTGGGACCAGTGGGCCGCGGGTTCAAATCCTGCCACCCCGACCATATAATTAATGGGGGCCATTAGCTCAGTTGGTCAGAGCGTCCGGCTCATAACCGGCAGGTCCGGGGTTCAAGTCCCTGATGGCCCACCATAAAATAAGTAGTTTGCCCAGATAGCTCAGTTGGTAGAGCAGGGGACTGAAAATCCCCGTGTCCTTGGTTCGATTCCGAGTCTGGGCACCACTTATTAGAAAGAAGGTAACCTCTTGCTGACTTTGTCCGAGGGGTTATTTTTAATTATGGGAGAAATATCGACAAAGCTCAGGTCAGAAGCAGACAAAGGAAAGGAAGAGGATAGACAATGGAGGTTTTGACCGTATTTCTCATAGGCATGCTGCCGACAGGGACTATGAGAGAAGCCCTGGCAACGGGGGCTGATATAGGACTGGGCCTGTGGCCATCCTATGGAGCGGCTGTTTTGGGTACTCTGCTGCCTCTGCCGTTTCTCCTGTTTGTTCTGAATTTTCTCGAAGACAAAGCGAGATCGCTGTCGGGAAGAGAAGGTGATGAAAAAACAGGAGAAGGAGGAAAAGGGTTTTCGGGAATTTCCCTGAGGATCAGAGATGTGATACTGCTTGCTTTCAGCGCCATTCCACTTCCCTTCGCGGGAATATGGACGGGATCACTTCTGTCTCTGGTGCTGAGAGTGCCCTTTTTAAAGGCTCTGGCGGCCATATCTCTGGGTACGGTACTGTCGGGGCTGGCGGCTATACTCATATATATGTAACATACGGTTGAAAATACAATAAATTCAGCGGACAGGAGGCGGCATGGCTCAGTTATATTACAGATACAGTACAATGAACGCGGGTAAATCCATAGAAGTAATCAAGGTGGCTTACAATTATGAGGAAAGGGGAAAGAATGTTCTTGCCCTTGTTCCCGGCGTTGATGACAGATACGGAAAAGGCGTGATAACATCGAGAATAGGACTGCAGAGAGAGGCATCCATAGTCGATGATGATACAAATATACTGGAGCTTTTTATGAGAGAAAACAACAGGAGGGGCGTAGACTGTGTAGTTATTGACGAGTGCCAGTTTCTGAAAAAGCACCATGTGGAGGAGCTTATAGAAATAGTTGACAGCTTTAATGTTCCCGTTCTCGCCTACGGCCTGAAAAACGATTTCAGAAACGAGCTCTTTGAGGGCTCCTACTATATGCTTGTTTACGCGGATAAAATAGAGGAAATAAAGACCATATGCTGGTGCGGAAAAAAGGCCACGATGGTGGCCCGGGTAGCAGACGGAAAGTTTGTTAAAAGCGGTGAGCAGATTATGGTAGGGGGAGACGATATGTACGTTTCCCTGTGCAGAAAGCACTACAATGAAGGGCGGCTGGGACCTGATGAATAAAGGCGTCCCTGCCATGTGTCCCGCGCCTTCATTTCCTTATGAACTGTGTTTAAAAGCGTACGCTTTTTATAGCTCCACCAGGGGGATATAAGGGTCGCTCTCGGGGCGTCGGCGGTAATTCTGTGAACTGTGATGCGTGGCGAAATCAGCTCCAGCGCAGAGATAACAAGATCCACATATTCATCCATTGAGTCAAAGGACACGTAGCCGGGAAAGCTTTTTTCCATGGCTGAGCCTCTGACGAGATTGAGCATATGGAGCTTTATGCCGAATATATCGCTGCCTCCCGCGTATCTTACGGATTGGAGCATCATTTCCCGGCTTTCTCCGGGAAGCCCCAGTATCAGATGAGTGACCACCGGTATTTTTTTTGACATAAGACGCGAAAGGGCGTCTTCATAATCGGCGAGAGTGTAGCACAGATTCATGGCTTCGGCTGTGGAGCTGTGAATGGTCTGAAGCCCCAGCTCAACCCACATAAAGTTTTTTTCTCTGACCTCACAGAGAAGATCGAGAACATCGTCAGGTATGCAGTCGGGTCTTGTGGCGATGGCTATTCCCTTTATACCCGGATGGCTGATGGCCGCCATGTATTTTTTTCTGAGAAGAGCGGCGGGAGCATATGTGTTGGTATGGCTCTGAAAGTAGGCTATATAAGCTGCGTCAGGCCATTTTCCCGAGAGAAGAGCGATCTGGTTTTCCAGATCCTTTTTTATATCTCCGGAGCCGTCGGCCATATCGCCTGAGCCCTCCGCGGAACAGAAGAGACAGCCTCCGTAGCCCTTGGAGCCGTCTCTGTTGGGACATGTAAAACCGCCGTCTATGGAAAGCTTCACGGTTTTTTGACCGAAACGCCTCTTCAGATACGTATTGATGGTGTTTATTCTCAGCTCCTGCCCGTCTGATGTGTCAAATATCAAAGGCTCGCGGTTCCCGTTCATAAGGCTTTCTCCCTCCGGCATCAGTGAATTTTATGGTCCGGCAAGTTTGCAGACACTTAAATATATGATATAATAAACCGTTAAGAGCATATGTGTCAAATTTTAATTTTGAGAACATAAGTGATAAAAAAGACCGGGAGGGGAGGCATATGATAACTGACAGGAAAAAAACAGAGGCGGCGCCGCAGACTTTCTGTCGGGAAGACTCCAAAGAAAGGCCGGAGCTGCGAGGCGGCTTCAGCAAATGGGAAAGCAAGCCGGGCCTTCTTCTCCACAGCTGCTGCGGACCCTGCAGCACTGCGGTGGTAGAAAGGCTGGTAGAAGAATACGATGTTACCGTATTCTTCTATAATCCATGTATAACGGAAGAACAGGAGTACCAGAGAAGAAAGGAAGCTCAGATAAGGTTTATAGAGCGGTACAACATGGAAAATGCGGGTAAAACCGTAATATATTTCAAAGAGGGGCCTTATCGTCCAAAGGAGTTTTTCAGGCTTACTCAGGGCCTTGAGGAGGAGCCTGAAGGAGGATCCCGATGCAGAGTCTGCTTCAGACAGAGGCTTGAAAAGACAGCTGAGGAGGCGAGGCTTTCGGGATATGATTATTTCGGGACGACATTAACGGTCAGTCCTCATAAAAGCTTTTCGGTTATTTCGGAAATAGGAAGAGCAATTGCTCTGAAGTACAGCCTTTCATTTCTGGATATGGATTTTAAGAAAAAGGACGGGTTCAAGCGTTCAATAGAGCTGTCTGCAAAGTACGGTCTTTACAGGCAGAATTACTGCGGCTGTCAATACTCAAAGAGATAAGAGGAGATAAAAATATGGGAAAATTACTTATACCTGAAGGATATACACCTGTTATAGATTATATGGAAAGCCAGAGGGCCATAAAGAAAATAAAGGACTTTTTTCAGCAGGAGCTGGCATACGGCCTGAAGCTGAGAAGAGTTTCGGCGCCTCTGTTTGTGGATCCGGAAACGGGACTTAACGACAATCTCAACGGAGTCGAAAGGACGGTCAGCTTTACTGTAAAGGATATGGGAGAAAAAACCGTGGAAATAGTCCAGTCACTGGCAAAATGGAAGCGCATGGCTCTCGGAAGATACGGATTTGAGCCGGGAAGAGGCCTTTACACTGATATGAACGCCATAAGAAGAGATGAGGAGCTTGATAACCTTCATTCCGTATATGTGGATCAGTGGGACTGGGAAAAGGTTATAAACAAAGAGGACAGAACTGAGAAATATCTTGAAGAGACGGTTACGACTCTCTATAACGCCCTGAAAAATCTCAACGACTATGTGAACAGACTTTACACTGATCTTAAGACGGAGCTTCCAAACGAGATATTTTTCATAACCTCTCAGGAGCTGGAAGACATGTACCCGGACAAAACTCCTAAAGAAAGAGAGGACGCCATAGCCGGGGAGAAGAGGGCGGTTTTCATTAAAAAGATAGGAGGCCCTTTAAAATCGGGAGAAAAGCACGACGGAAGAGCCCCTGATTACGATGACTGGGAGCTTAACGGAGATATAATATTCTGGAACGACATTCTCGGACACGCCTTTGAGATCTCCTCCATGGGAATAAGAGTGGATGAAAAGGCCATGGATAGTCAGCTGGCCGCCGCGGGAGCCGATGACAGAAGAAACATGGAATTTCACAAAATGATATTAAACGGAGAGCTTCCATATACCATAGGCGGGGGAATAGGACAGAGCAGACTGTGCATGTACTTCCTGAGAAAAGCCCATATAGGAGAGGTTCAGGCTTCCGTATGGCCGGAGGAGATGATAAGACAGTGCAGAGAAAACAATATATTTCTGCTGTAGACGATGAAATATGTAAATCTTGTAATAAACAACAGAAGCGACAGCACCGACTCCATATATACCTACGCCTGTGAAGACGACTCGGTAGACGTGGGGAGCAAGGTCTTTGTGCCCTTTGCCAGAGGAAACAGGCTCAGGGAAGCCTATGTGGCATCCCTGGCCGACCGGGTGCCTGAAAAGATAAAGGAAAAAATCAAGTACGTTGAGAAAACAGACGGGGATATATCTCTTACAGGTGAAATGGTAAGAACGGCTCTCTGGCTCAGGGAGAGATATCTGTGCAGATATATAGACGCCTTTAAATGCTTTCTGCCGGCAGGCGAGAAGGCCAAAAGAAGGCAGAGCAGAGATCCCTTTGAGGGTCGCGAGGCTGAAGACTCCGGCGTAAAGAGACTGACGCCGGAGCAGAAAAAAGCACTTGCGGCTGTGGAAAAGGCCGCGGAGGAAGGAGCCCATGAGAGGTTTCTCCTTCACGGAGTCACGGGAAGCGGGAAAACGGAGATATATATACGGGCGGCGGAAAAGGTTGTGTCTGGAGGACGAAGCGTAATAATACTGGTGCCTGAGATATCCCTGACGGATCAGATAACAGACAGGTTCATCGGGCGATTTGGAAGGGAGTCTGTAGCCGTGCTACACAGCAGACTCACTCCGGGAGAAAGGTACGACCAGTGGAAAAAGATTCGTTCAGGGACGGTGAAAATAGCCATAGGCGCCCGCTCAGCCGTATTCGCGCCTTTCGAGGACATAGGGCTCATAGTGGTGGATGAGGAGCATGAGACTACCTATAAATCGGATCATACGCCTAAATACGACACCGGGGAAATAGCCCTTAAACGGTGCCAGGATCATAAGGGCATACTGATACTGGGAAGCGCCACTCCCTCTGTGACTACCTATAAGAGAGCGGAGGAAGGAATATACAGAATAATAGAGCTCCCCGAAAGATACAACCGCCTCAGACTTCCGTCAGTGGAGCTGGTGGATATGAGGGAGGAGATGAAAAGCGGCAACAGATCCATTATCAGCGGCAGACTTCATAAGGAAATGGAGAATGCTCTGAAGGCTGAAAGACAGGTAATCCTTCTTCTTAACAGAAGAGGGTATTCCACCTTTGTATCCTGCAGGGAATGCGGCTATGTTGCAAAATGTCCCGAATGCGGTCTCCCGCTCACCTATCATAAGGAAGAAAACAGCATCGTATGTCATTACTGCGGCAGACATATGAGGGCTCCTTCCCTGTGCCCCCAGTGCGGCAGCAGATATATAAAATATTTCGGAAGCGGCACGGAAAAGGCGGAGGAAACGGTTTCTCAGCTTTTCGGAGAATTTGAGACCGAAAGGGTTGATATGGATTCCGTGAGGAAAAAGGGCGAGCTTGAGAGAAAGCTCAGGGCCTTCGGAAGGGGAAGGACGAGAATACTTATAGGCACTCAGCTTATAGCAAAGGGACTGGATTTTAAAAATGTCGGTCTGGTGGGAATACTTTCGGCGGATACGGCGCTTAACATTCCCGACTTCAGGTCTCCCGAAAGAACCTTTCAGCTTATAACACAGGCCGCGGGAAGAGCCGGAAGGGGAGATGAGGAGGGAAAGGTAATAATCCAGACATATCAGCCGGAGCATTATGCCGTGGAGTACGGCTCGCGCCAGGACTATAAAGGGTTCTACCGGGCTGAGATAAAGTTCAGAGAATATATGGGGTATCCGCCCTTCAGCGATATGTTTCAGATGATTTTCACATCAGCTGACAGGCAGGAGGCGGAAAAGGGAGCCTTTAAATGGTATGAGAAAATAAGGGGCGCTCTTGACAGTGAGGAAAGGAACAATGTTTTCCCGCCTCAGGAAGCTTATATGAGCAGAATCAAGGATACATACAGGTTTTCAATGCTCATAAAATGCCCCAGAGGAAAAAGAAAGATGTATTCGTCAATAATAGGCGGTATAAAGGAAGAGGAGAGAAAAGAAAGGAAAAAGAAATATACTGCTTCGGCAGATATAAATCCGTACAGTTTCGCTTAGGAGGAAGAAAGATGGCTCTGAGAACAATTATACAAAGGGGAGAGGAAAGAGAAGACTGGCTGAGAAAGCGTTCCCGCCCGGTGGATAAAGTCGACGACAGGATTAAAACCATTATGGACGATATGGTTGAGACTATGAGAGAGGCTAAAGGGGCGGGGCTTGCCGCTCCCCAGGTAGGTATTCTCAGGAGGATGTTTGTGGCGGAGCCGGAGCCTGGAAAGCTTTACTATTTCATAAACCCGGAGATAATCTCATCTGAAGGCGCCCGGGACAGCGAAGAGGGCTGTCTTTCCGTACCGGGCTACGGCGGTGTCGTGGAAAGACCCGAAAGGATAACCATAAAAGGACTTGACAGGGAAGGAAAGGAACAGGAATATACCTTCGAAGGATTTTACGCCTCTGTCATGTGCCATGAGTATGATCATCTCGACGGTATTCTTTATACGGACAAGGCAAAGGCCGTGCAGGAATTGGATTCTGACGAGGAGGAATAATATCTATGAGGATAGTGTATATGGGAACGCCTGATTTTGCCGTTCCCTCACTTGAGGAGCTGCACAGAAGAGGCCATGACATATCCTGGGTGGTTACCCAGCCGGATGCGGTAAGGGACAGAGGAAAGAAGGTGAAGTTCCCGCCGGTGAAGGAAAAGGCCCTGGAGCTGGGGCTCAAGGTGCTTCAGCCGGAAAAGCTGAAGGCAAACAGTGAATTTGAGGAGGCCTTAAGAGAGGCCAGGCCTGATGTGATCGCGGTGGCTGCCTACGGAAAGCTTCTTCCTGAGGAAATACTGAGTATTCCTAAGGAGGGGTGCATCAATGTACACGCGTCGCTTCTGCCCAGATTCAGAGGAGCCGCTCCCATACAGAGAGCTATAATGGAGGGGGACGAGGAAACCGGTGTTACGATTATGTACATGGAAAAGGGTATGGACACCGGAGACATGCTGGCAAAGAAATCCACTCCCATAGGAAGGAAGACGGCGGCTCAGCTTCACGATCAGCTTGCCGACATGGGAGGCGTGCTTCTGGCCGACACGCTGGAAAAGCTCCGCGACATTGAAGCCGAGAAGCAGAATGAGGAGGAAGCCACCTATGCTCCCATGATATCGAAGGAGGAGGGGCATATAGACTTTTCAAAGGGACCGGAAGCCATAGAGAGGATGATAAGGGCTTTTGATCCCTGGCCGGGAGCCTATGCCTTCCTTGGAGAAAGACAGATAAAATTCTGGAGGGCAGACCCCCTGGAGGAGAAAACCTCGGAGGCTGACGGCACTGTAACGGGAACGGACAGAGAGGGACTTTACGTGGCTTCCGGCGGAAGGCTTTTGAAAGTTACCGAAATACAGGTTCCCGGCAGAAAAAGAGTTGAAATAAAAGAATTTTTAAAAGGCAATTCCATTGAAATTGGAAGTGTTTTAAGATAAAATGGTATTCTAGGGGTGATTTTATGTATTTTGGGATTTTTGACCCAACGATAATTATTTTGATACCGGCGATGATATTTGCACTGTTTGCCCAGTCAAAGGTAAAAAGCGCATACAGCAGATACAGCCGGGTGAGAAACAGACGTGGAATAACGGGAAGGCAGGCGGCCAGAATTATTCTTGACGCCAACGGACTGCGCCATGTTCCCATAGAAATGACCCGAGGCACTCTTACGGATCACTACGATCCGAAAAAAGATGTGATGAGGCTTTCCAGCGATGTGTACAACGGAGTATCCATAGCGGCGGTGAGCATCGCCGCCCATGAATCGGGGCACGCTATACAGGATGGAACCTCCTACGGGTTTCTGAAATTCAGAAACGCCATAGCGCCTGCGGTGAGTCTGGTTTCGACGGCCTCCTGGCCTCTTTTGATAATCGGGCTCATAATAATATGGCAGGGTAACGCGGCTACGGGGAATTTAATTTTCAATATCGGCGTAATCTTTTTCGCGGCAGTGGTGGTTTTTCATACGGTCACTCTGCCTGTGGAGTTCAACGCCAGCAAAAGAGCGATACGGCAGCTTGAGGAGCTTAACATAATAGATTATAACGAGTCGAAAGGAGCCAAAAAGGTCCTGTCGGCGGCGGCTATGACGTATGTGGCGGCGCTGGCGACGGCTGTGGCCAATTTGGTAAGGATCTTACTGATTAGGGGGCGTGACTGATGGACGCAAACAGAAAAACAGCATTTTTAACGTTGATGGACGTTGAAGCAAAAAAAGCCTATTCAAATCTGGCGCTTAATCACCAGATTATAATTAACAGGCCCGGCTCTCAGAGCTTTGTGAGGCAGCTTGTATACGGAGTTCTTGAAAACAAGCTGACCATAGACTATTATCTTGATATTCTGCTCAAGGACGGGGTGGAAAGTCTGAAGACATCGGAGCTGACCATTTTGAGAATGGGAATATATCAGCTGGGTTATATGGATTCTGTTCCCGAATACGCGGCGGTCAACGAATCCGTGTCTCTGGCAAAGAAATACTGTCGAAGCAAGGCGGGACTGGTGAACGGAATTCTGAGAGAATATATAAACAAAAAAATTCAGCTGAGGCTTCCTGACAGAAGCGAGGATCTGGTGAAATACTTTTCCATCAAGTATTCATACGCTCCATGGATAGTGGAAATGTGGCTCAGTCACTACAGCGAGGATTTCGTAGAAGCCCTTCTGGCGGCCGGAAACGAAAAGGCTCCTATGACCATAAGGCTCAACTGGCTCAGAGTAATGAAGCAGGACCTTATTAAAAAGCTCAGGGCCAACGGATATGAGGCCGAGGAAGGGTCTCTGTGCCAGAACGCCATTAACGTAAAAGGCGAGAAGCTTCTGGAGTCGGATATGTACAGACTGGGAATGTTCACACCGCAGGACGAGAGCTCCATGCTCGTGGCGGAAAAGCTGGATCCGAAACACGGAGAGCTGATAATGGACGTATGTGCGGCTCCGGGAGGCAAGACAACTGCCATAGCCGAAAGAATGAACAATACAGGCAAGATCATAGCTTCGGATATATACAGAAGGAAGCTGGATCTGGTAGACAAGGAAGCAAAAAGACTTGGAATAACCAATATAGTCACAAGGTCATGGGACGCCACCAGAGTTGATTCTTCCATGGTTGAAAAGGCTGACAGAGTTCTAGTGGATGCTCCGTGCACGGGCCTTGGAGTGGTAAGGAGAAAGCCTGAGATAAAGTATAAGGAGAGGAATATGGAAATGGAGCTTCTTCCTAAGAAGCAGCTGGCCATACTTTCCGCTTCGTCATCATATGTGAAACCGGGAGGAAGGCTTCTCTACAGCACATGTACCGTTAATCCGGAGGAAAACGAGAGAGTGGTGGAGCAGTTTCTCAAAAAGAATCCTTCCTTTGAGAGGGTTGAAAGAACCCTTCTGCTTCCTAATGTAAACGGGACGGACGGATTCTTCATATGCGTTATGAAAAAGGAAGACCTCATGGAGCAGATAGAAGGGATAAGATAATAATGGTGCAGATAGGATTTAAATGCAACAGGGGACTTGTTCGAGAGAACAACGAGGACGCGTGTTTTGTAATCCCGAGCCATGATGTTTATATAGTAGCCGACGGCGTCGGCGGCAATAAGTCAGGCGAAGTGGCCAGCCGCACCGCGGTAAGCGAAATAGCTCAGCTGGTAAGCGACGCGGAGCTGAAAAAACTGAGAGAGCCTGAAGAAATTTTCGGTTTTTTTTCAGGGGCTGTTGAAAAGGCCAATGAAACAATATACAGACTGGGAACGGAGAAAGAGGAGAACAGAGGAATGGCCACCACGGTGGTTATAGCTTATATAGCGGCACGTAAGGCCTATATAACAAATATAGGCGACAGCAGAGCGTATCTGTTCAGAAAAGGCAAATTGAAAAGGATCACAAAGGATCATACATATGTGAACGAGCTTATAGAAAAAGGCGTTATAACCGAGCATGAAGCGGAAAATCATAAGCAGAAAAACGTAATAACGAGAGCCCTTGGCGCCGAGCGTCATGTGGAGCCGGATTTTTACAAGGTAGGGCTTTCGAAGGATGATATACTTATGCTGTGTTCAGACGGCCTCTACGGCGAGGTAAAAGACGATAAAATGCTGGAAATACTCAGCGGAGACGGAAGCATGAACGACATATGCTCGGAGCTTGTGGAAGAGGCGATAGGCTCCGGAGGAAGAGACAATATTACCGTGGTTTGCATGAAGATATGATTTTTAGGAGGAAGGTATGAGCAATAAAGTACTCGCAGGCAGATACGAGCTGTTCGAGAGAATCGGGGAAGGAGGAATGTCCGTGGTATACAAGGCCAAGGACAAGCTTCTGAACCGCTTTGTAGCCATAAAAATATTAAAACCGGAGTTTATAAACGATCATAAATTTATAGACAGTTTCAGACGTGAGTCCCAGGCCGCGGCAAGTCTGTCACATCCCAATATTGTAAACATATACGACGTGGGAAGAGAAGGAAACATTCATTACATAGTAATGGAGCTTATAGAAGGAAGAACCCTGAGCGATTATATAAAGGAGCAGGGGGCAATGCCTTATCCAAAGGTTATAGCTCTTTCGAAGCAGATTGCGGCGGCTCTTTCCTTCGCCCATAAAAATCATATAATTCACAGAGACGTAAAGCCTCACAACGTGATGATAACGCCCAACGGAACGGCCAAGATAACCGACTTCGGTATAGCAAAGGCCGTAAACGCGGCAACCATAGTGGACAATACCGACGGAATAATCGGCTCGGTCCACTATTTTTCTCCCGAACAGGCAAGGGGAGGATATGTTGACGAAAAGTCTGATATCTACTCTCTGGGCATCGTCATGTATGAAATGCTTACGGGAAGGGTTCCCTTTGACGGAGATAATCCCGTCAACATAGCCCTCATGCACATAAACGGTGAAATGACGCCTCCATCCAAGCTGGTGGCAGGTGTTCCCCCGGCTCTTGAGCATATAATAATGAAATGTACGGATAAATATCCCGTAAACAGATACGCTTCGGCAGATGAGCTTATAGAGGCCCTTAACAATCTGGAATTTGTGGGAAGCGTTGTGGGAAATTCCGTTCTCATGGGCGGGGAGAAAAACGGCCCTATAGCCGAAACCGACTATGACGACGGCGAAGACGAATACGAAGAGGAATCCGGCGGCAAGAAGGATAAAAAAAAGAAGCCGCCTATGGATAAAAAGAAAAAAATAATAATTATAGCTGCCGCGGCAGTGGCGGCCATACTGGCAGGAGTCATAGCAGCCTATGCCACAGGTCTTCTGGGAGGACAGGAAATAGAGGCTCCGGACTTTACCAATATGACAGTTGAAGAGGCCAGGGACTATATTTCCGAAAACGAGCTTGACCTGAGAATTAAAGAAGGCGACGAGGTTGTAAGCGAAGAGGTGGAAAAGGGACGCATAGTGTCTCAGGACCCTGAGGCCGGGCAAATGGTAAGAGAAGGCGGCTCCATTACCGTAAACGTCAGCATAGGGCTGGGGGACGGAACCGTTCCTAACCTTGTGGGAGAGGACAGGGAAGATGCTGAAAGTCTCCTTGAGGCCGCGGGCTTTACTCTCGGGTCTGTCACAGAGGAGGCCAGCGATGAAGCGGCCGGCACTATCCTCAGACAGGATCCTTCCTCCGGAAGCGAAGCGGAGAAGGGAAGCGCTGTCAATATAGTTGTCAGCGACGGATCGAGAGCTCAGGCTTCGGTACCTTATCTCATCGGCAGGACAGTAAGCGATGCCAGATCAGCTCTTGCCAACGCGGGTCTTCAGCTGGGAGAGATAAGCTATGATTACAGCAACACCTATGCTGAAGGCGAGGTAATGTGGCAGCAGTACGACGCCAACGCCCAGCTGGACAGGGGCACATCCGTAAGAATAAGAGTGAGCAGGGGGCCTGAGCCTACAGAGGCTCCTCAGGAGTCCCCGAGTGAAGAAGACTGATTTATGACGGAAAAATACAGAGATGGTTTGATAATCAAGGGAATCGCCGGATTTTATTACGTAAAATCCGGCGATGAAGTATTCAGATGTAAAGCGAGAGGGATCTTTAAGCAGAAGAACATAAAGCCGGCGGTAGGTGATAAAGTCAGAATTGAGATAATTCCCGATAACGACGACAGTCTCATTACAGATATACTGCCGCGAAAGAACAGCTTTATAAGACCCTTTGTAGCCAATGTGGACTGCTTCGTGGTAGTGGCCGCGGCAAATGAGCCCGCGCCGGCGCTGCAGGTGATTGACAGGCTTTTTATAATGGCTGAAAAAAACGGGACAGAAGCTTTGCTGTGTGTCAATAAGACGGATCTTGCCCATGAGAAAAGAGGGAAAAAAGGGACCGCGGCGAAAAAAAATATTGAGCTTCTCAGTGAGGTATATGAGCCTGTTTATCCCCTAGTCTTTCTCGGAAAGGATGATCATGAGAGCCTGGAAAAGCTGAAGAGGCTTATAAGTGGAAAAACCTCGGCCATGGCGGGACCTTCGGGAGTGGGAAAATCCACCATACTCAACAGACTTATACCGGGGGCGTCCGCGGAAACGGGAGCCATAAGCGCCAAATCCAAAAGAGGAAAGCATACTACAAGACACTCGGAGCTTTTTCAGCTTGACTGTGAAAATACCTTTCTCTTTGATACACCGGGATTTACCTCCTTCGATATATTGGAGGCGGAGGAAGAGGAGCTGCAGCATTTTTATCCGGATATAGAAAAATTTACAGGCGGTTGCAGGTATAACAACTGCGTACATGTCTCGGAGCCGGGCTGCGGTGTGATCAAAGCCCTTAAAGAAGGAAAAATCAACGGAAAACGATATGAATCCTATAAGGCAAATATAGAGGAAATAAGAAAATCAAAACAATACTAGGAGGAAGTGAAATGATACAACTCGCGCCATCCATACTGTCAGCGGACTTTTCCAGACTGGGAGCCCATTTAGCCGAGGCTGAAAGGGGAGGCGCCGGCCTTGTGCATGTAGATGTAATGGACGGACATTTTGTTCCCAATATAAGCTTCGGAGCCGCTGTAATGAAATGTCTGGAGGGGCAGACGAAGCTGCCCTTTGACGTTCACCTGATGATAGAGGATCCCGATAAATATCTCGAAGATTTTGTTGCCGGGCAGACGGAATATATAACGGTCCATCAGGAGGCGTGCCGTCACCTGGACAGAACCATAGAGCATATAAAATCGACGGGAGTAAAAGCCGGGGTAGCGTTAAATCCGGCCACGCCCTTAAACTCTCTTGACGCGATACTTCCTCAGGTGGATCTGGTCCTGATAATGTCTGTAAATCCGGGCTTCGGAGGGCAGAAGCTGATTCCATACACTCTGGAGAAGATAAAGGAGCTTAAAGAAAGACGCCTGGCAGGCAGCATGGCCTTTAAAATAGAGATAGACGGAGGAGTAAATCTTGAAAACGCGGGAGAAGCCGCCAAAGCGGGAGCTGATATTATTGTAGCCGGCTCCTCTGTATTCGGGAAGGAAGACGCTGAGAAGCAGGCGAAAAAGTTCACTGACATATTTTCGAAAATGTAAATTAAGCTGCGGCATGTTGAAAAGGAGGGTGAAATGAGGATAGTAATCGACGGTATGGGCGGAGACAACGCTCCTGAGGAAATTGTAAAAGGAGCGGCAGACGCGTCAAAGCTCATTGACCATGAAATATGTATTGTAGGGCGCGCCTCTCAAATAGAGGCGGAGCTTGAAAAAAACGGATACGCGGGAAATAATATTAAAGTGGTAAACGCGGACGACGTTATTACCATGGAAGACAGCCCCGTGAAGGCCATAAGAAGGAAGACGGATTCATCTATGGTAGTGGGGCTTACCATGGTAAAGGAAGGAAAGGGAGATGTGTTTATCTCAGGAGGAAACACAGGCGCTCTTGTAGTGGGAGCCCGCATGATACTGGGCAGAATAGAAGGTATAGACAGACCTGTTCTGGCCAGCATATATCCGTGCCTCGGGGGAAAGCCGTCTCTTCTCGTGGACGCCGGAGCCAGCTCTGAGGCTAAGGCCCACAATCTTCTTGAGTACGGACTCATGGGAAGCATATATATGGAAAAGGTCTGGGGAAGGGAAAAGCCTAAAGTAGGCCTTGTCAACCTCGGTGTGGAAGAGAGCAAGGGAACCAGCGTTACAAAGGACGCGTACAAGAAGCTTCACGCGGCTCCCCTTAATTTTGTGGGAAACGTGGAAGCCAGAGACATACCTGTAGGAGTATGCGAGGTCATAGTCTGCGACGGATTTGTGGGAAATGTAATACTCAAGCTTTCAGAGGGACTCGCCTGGAACATACTGAAGCTTGTAAAAAATCAGTTTATGGTAAATACCAGAACGAAGCTGGCGGGACTGATGGTGAAGCCGCAGCTTTCATCTCTTAAGGATGAATTTGATTACGCTGAGTACGGCGGCGCTCCCGTACTGGGAGTATCGGGACCTGTAATAAAGATACACGGCTCATCCAACAGCGTGGCCGTTAAAAACGCCATAATAAAAAGCATCCCCTACAGTCAGGAAAAGGTGGTTGATATAATAAAAAAGTCCATGCTGGATCTTGAGGAAATAATAGAAAAGGATGAAGAGGAGTAACCCGAAAATATGAAGGACCTGAGAGAGCTTGAAAAAAGTATAAATTACCGGTTTCACGATAAAAGGCTTCTCGAAACCTCCGTAACTCACAGTTCCTATATAAAGGAGCAGGGAAAGGGTGAAAAGAGCAACGAGAGGCTGGAATTTCTCGGCGACGCTTTTTTTGACGCCATTATAGGCGAAGAGCTTTTTAAAATCTTTCCTCAAAAGGAGGAAGGATTTTTATCGAGAGCGAGAGCTGCCATTGTGTGCGAGAAGTCTCTTTCGAGACAGGCGCGCAGACTTCACATAGGCGAGTACATCAGACTTGGAAGGGGAGAAGAGAGAAACGGGGGAAGGCACAGAGAGTCCATACTTGCCGATACCATGGAAGCGGTAATAGGAGCCGTTTATCTTGACGGAGGATTTGAGGCTGTAAAGAAAACGGTTCTGGGGCTTTTCGCGGAGAGTATAGAGGACGCCAGACAGGGAAAGTTCATAGTGAGCGATTACAAGACGACTCTCCAGGAAAAACTCCAGGCGGAGGGAATAACCGATATAAAGTACAGGCTTGTAGGGGAAAAAGGACCTGACCATGACAAAACCTTCCTGGTCCAGCTTGAGGTAAGAGGAGTTCCTCAGACACGGGGCAGGGGGAAAAGCAAAAAGCAGGCGGAGCAGAAGGCCGCTGAAGAGATGCTGGAAAGGGGAAAAGATGTACTTTAAAAGAATAGAGATGCACGGATTCAAATCTTTCGCCGAACCTGTGACAATAGAATTCGACAAGGGGATAACCTGTATAGTAGGACCTAACGGAAGCGGCAAAAGCAACATAAGCGACGCCATAAGATGGGTTTTGGGGGAACAGAGTCCCAAGATGCTCAGAGGCGGCAAAATGGAGGAGGTTATATTTTCCGGCACCTCCAGCAGAAAATCCCGGGGCATGGCGGAGGTTACCCTGGTTATAGACAACGAAGACGGAAGACTTCCCATCGACTATAAGGAAGTGGCCATAAGAAGAAGGATGTTCAGATCCGGAGAGAGCGAATATCATATAAACGGCAGCCAGTGCAGGCTCAGAGATATAAGAGAGCTTATAATGGATACCGGCATAGGCGTGGAAGGGTATTCTCTCATAGGGCAGGGAAGAATATCGGATATAATAAGCAATAAGACTGAGAGCAGAAGAGAGATTTTCGAAGAGGCGGCAGGCATAGTAATGTACAGGACAAAGAAGGCCGAATCGGAGCGAAAGCTGGCTTCCACCAGGGCCAATCTTGAAAGGCTTCAGGATATAATAGGTGAAATAGAAGGACGTATAGACGGCTTAAAGGAGGACAGCCTGAAAGCCAGAGAATACATAGAGCTGAGAGAGCGGTACAGAGAGCTTGAGATAAATATAATCCTGAAAAATACAGAGACTCTTGAGCTGAAAAACGAATATCTGAAAGATGAGCTTTCAGAGCTGGGGATTTCCATAGATACTGCTAGGGAAAACAGGGAAAGAGCTGAGAAAACCCTGGAAAGCGTCAGGGAAAGAAGCGCTCACCTGGAGAAGCTGTCCGAGGAAGCCCGGGGAAAGCTCATAAAGGCCGCCGAGGATCTGGGCGAAGCGGTGAATAAATCCAGAATAGACGAAGAAAGGCTCGCCTCCATAAGAACAAACACCGAAAGGCTCAGAGAAGAAGAGAAGCGTTTGAAAGAGAGGCTTGAAAAGGAAACCGAAGGAAACAGAGCCCTGGCGGAGAGAAAGGCAGAAACAGACAGAAAAGCGGCGGCTCTGAGAAAGGAACTGGAGGATAAGGTCAGTCTGTGCAGCTCCGTTGAAGAGGAAATGTCGGAGCTGGAAAGACAGGCAAACGATTATAAAAACGATATTCTGGAGCTTTCCGGCGCCGTAAATTCCCAAAAAGCGGAAATAAACAGCCTTGAGATGCTCCAGGACACCCTCGAAAAAAGAAAAGAGAGCATCAGAGCAGACAGAAAAGCCGAGGATGAGACGGGAAGGGAGACTGTAGACCGTCTCAATAAAATGAAGGCTGAAAGACTGCAGACAGAGGAGCTTCTGGAGGAAATAAGGGAAAGAATCCGGGAAAGCGGACAGGCTGCTTCAGAAAGAAGAGAAGAAGAGAGAAGGCTGGCTCAAAAGGCGGAAGCTCTCAGCATAGACGAGGGAAAAATTTCAGCCAGAAAAAAGACCATAGAGGAGATGGAGAACAACTACGAAGGGTATAACAGCGCGGTAAGGTATGTTATGAAATCAGGCCTTCGTGGAATAAGGGGAACGGTAGCTGACCTTATAAAGGTTCCCCCGGGATATGAGACGGCCATTGAGACGGCTCTCGGAGCCTCTCTTCAGAATATAGTCTGCGACGACGATGAAAGCGCCAAGGAAGCCATAGAAGCACTGAAAAGAAACAGAGCCGGCAGAATGACCTTTCTTCCGGTAAATTCCGTAAGAGGAAGAGCTTTGAGACAGGAAAAACTGGAAGGCCGCAGAGGCTTTATAGGCTACGGACCTCAGTGCGTGGAGTACCACGACGAATACAGAGGAATAATAGAATACCTTCTGGGCAGAGTGGTTATCGTAGAGAATATGGATGAAGCGGTAAAGCTGTCAAAGACGGCGGGAAGCCTACGGCTTGTGACTCTTGAGGGAGAGGTTATAAACACAGGAGGAGCCATAACAGGAGGAAAATACAGAAATAAAACAGCCAATATACTTGACAGAAAAGCGGAGATCGCCTCGCTGAAGCAGCAGGAGGAGGAAAAGAAGGAGGAGCGTGAGCAATGCCTTAAAGAGCTTTCTGTTCTGAGAATTTCCATTGAGGAGGAGGAAGAAAAGCGGACGGCCCTTGAGGAAGAAATGAGAAGAGGCGAGCGGGAGGCCATGGAAAAGGAAAACGAAATACGCCTTACTGAAAAGCTTCTGAAGGATATAAAATCAGGAGGAGATAAATTACAGCGGGAGCTGGAAAATATAAAGAAGGAAAAGGAAAACTCCCGTGAAATGATAGAAAAGCTCAATGAAAGCATAGAAGAAAAGAACAGGCGCCTCTGTGAAGCCGAAGAGCTGAGCCAGAGGAGGCTGGAGGAATACGGAAGGAAGAAAGCGGAATACGAGCAAATCAGCGAGGAGGCAACAAAGCTGAGAATTGACGTTAATCTCTGCGACAGTGAAAAGGAACACGTTGATTCTATGGCGGAAAGCGCCGGAGAAAAGATTTCCGAAATAAAATCTGATATAGAGGAGAGACGTGAGCAGCTGAGGCGTATGGAAGAGGAAAGGCTGGAGCTTCTTTCCGGCGGCGTCCAAAGGGAGGATACCATAAGAAGAAGCCGCGAAGAAAAGCAGAGGCTGGAAGGATATATAGAGGAGATATCCCTTGAAAGGGAGTCTCTTTCAGAGGAAAATTCAAAGGCGGAGCTTGAAAAAAAGGCTGTTTCAGAGGAGCTTGAAAGGCTTCAGAACAGAAAATACGAGCTTGAGCTGAAAAGCGCCAAAAATGACACGCAGCTGGAGACATACAAAAACAAGCTGTGGGATGATTTTGAAGTGTCCTATATACAGGCTGTGGAGTTTAAGAAAGAGGGCCTTGTCATGTCCTCCGCGGTAAAGGAGAACAGACAGATAAAGGAGAGAATAAAGGAGCTTGGAGAAGTAAACGTAGGAGCCATAGAAGAATATGAGACGGTAAAGGAGAGATATGATTTCCTTACGGAGCAGAGAGGCGATATTCTTCAGGCCATGGAAAATCTCACTAAGATAATAGAGGACATGGATAAGACCATAAAGGTGAGATTTCAGAGCAGCTTTGACACAATCGTTGAGAACTTCGAGGAGAATTTCAAGGAGCTTTTCGGAGGAGGTCATGCGGAGCTGAGGCTTTCCGATGAAAAGGCGCCTCTTGAGTCTGATATAGATATAGTGGCCCAGCCGCCCGGAAAAAAGCTGCAGAACATAAATCTTCTTTCAGGAGGTGAAAAGACTCTTACAGCTATAGCGCTCATGTTTGCCGTGCTGAAAGCAAAGCCCACTCCCTTCTGTATACTTGACGAGGTGGAGGCGGCCCTTGACGACGCCAATATAGACAGATTCATAAGCTGTCTTAGAAAATTTCAGGATATACAGTTCGCTCTGGTAACTCACCAGAAGGCGACAATGGAGCACGCGGATGTACTCTACGGAGTGACAATGCCTGAAAAGGGAGTGTCAAAGGTACTCTCTTTAAGTCTCGAAGAGGAAGCCGCGGGAATGTAGAAAGCCGTGGAGAAAGGAACGGTAAAGACAAATGGCAGGAAAAAAATCTTTTTTCGGGAAAATGTCCCAGAGAATAAGCGAAGCTCTGACAGGAAGGGCCCATGTGGATGAAGAATTCCTGGATGAGCTTGAGGAAATACTTATAACCTCCGATATAGGGATGGAAACCACAGAGAAAATAGTGGATACTCTCAGAGCCGAGATAAAGTCCAATAATCTCAGCAAGCCGGAGGTTATAAAGACAAGGCTGGGAAAAATAATCGCCGACCTTACAGACAAGGAGGAAAGGCAGAAGCTGTGCCGGGAAACTCCCCTTGTAATACTTATGATAGGAATAAACGGAGGGGGAAAGACCACCTCCATAGGGAAGCTGGCCTACAGACTTAAAAATGAAGGAAAAACGGTAATGCTGGCCGCGGCGGACACCTTCAGAGCGGCTGCGGCGGAGCAGCTTGCCATATGGGCCGACAGGGTAGGCGTCAACATGATAAGACACGGAGAAGGAGCGGATCCCTCAGCCGTAATATACGACGCCATACAGTCGGCAAAGGCGAAGAATATGGATGTGCTCATATGCGACACGGCAGGAAGGCTTCAAAACAAGAAGAATCTCATGAATGAGCTCAATAAAATGAACAAGGTCATATCAAGAGAATTTCCTGAGGCGTCAAGAGAAAACCTCATGGTTCTCGACGCCACCACGGGGAAAAACGCCGTTTCACAGGTAAAGGAATTCGGAGAAGCGGCCGATATTACAGGCATAATTCTTACAAAGCTTGACGGAACGGCAAAGGGAGGCATAGTTATAACCATAGCCGATGAGTTCGACATGCCGGTTAAATTTATCGGAGTGGGAGAAGGAATAGAGGATTTGAAGGAATTCGATCCAAAGGAATTTGCGGAAGGTATTTTTGATGAGTAAACCTTTAGTAGCCGTAGTAGGACGGCCCAATGTGGGAAAATCCACATTTTTCAACAAGATAGTGGGAAGGCGCGTATCCATAGTCGAGGATACCCCCGGAGTGACAAGGGACAGAATATACGCTGAGGCTGAATGGTCGGGAGTGAGCTTTGCCCTTATAGATACAGGAGGAATTGAGCCTGACAGCAAGGATGTAATCCTTTCCCAGATGCGTGAGCAGGCGGAGACAGCCATGGATACAGCTGACGTAATACTTTTCATGACAGACGGAAAGGAAGGGGTTACGGCCTCTGACAGGGAAGTGGCCTCAATGCTCATGAGAACGGGTAAAAAGGTTATTCTGGCGGTAAATAAAATAGATACCGCCAGGCTTCCCGAAGATTTCTACGATTTCTACGAGCTGGGACTGGGCGAGCCTGTAGCCATATCGTCGGTAAACATGCTCAACCTTGGAGATCTTCTTGACAGGATTGTGGAAAGCTTTCCTCATGACGCGGGCAGAGAAGAGGAGGACAGAATAAAGATAGCCGTCATAGGCAAGCCGAACGTGGGAAAGTCCTCCCTCATAAACAAGCTTCTGGGAGAGAAAAGAGTAATAGTCTCTCCCATAGCGGGGACCACCAGAGACTCTATAGACACACCATTTGAAAGGGATGGAGAAAAATACCTGCTTATAGATACGGCGGGAATCAGAAGAAAAAGCAAGGTAAACGAAAGTATAGAAAGGTTCAGCGTCGTAAGGGCCGTGGCGGCTATAGAAAGATGCGATGTGTGCCTTCTTATGATAGACGCCCGCGAGGGAATAACAGAGCAGGACAAGAAGATCGCCGGAATAGCCCATGAAGCGGGAAAGGGCATAATTGTGGCTGTAAACAAATGGGATCTTATTGAAAAGGAGACCAACACCATGAGCGAGTTCAGAAAGAAAATAGCCGCTGAGCTCACCTTTATGTCGTACGCTCCTTCTGTTTTTATTTCAGCCCTTACAGGCCAGAGAACGCAAGAGGTAATAGATCTGGCCAGGTATGTTGCTGAAAACAGAGCCATGCGAGTTCCTACGGGGCAGCTTAACAGCCTTATAGCCGATGCTACCATGATGAAGCAGCCTCCTTCCGACAAGGGAAAGCGGCTGAAAATATATTATGTGACCCAGGTGGGAGTAAAGCCGCCTCTCTTCTCTTTTAAAATAAATTCGAGACCTCTTATGCACTTTTCCTATTCGAGGTATCTGGAGAATAAAATAAGGGAAGGCTTCGGATTTGAGGGTACATCGCTGAAATTCGTATTCAGGGAAAAAGGAGAAAAGGAAGATGTTTGATATAACCTCTGAAAATATCGGGCTTCTGGCGGCAGCCGCTGTAGCAGCTTATCTCATAGGAAATATATCGCCGTCAATACTCATGGCCAGGGCCAGAGGAATAGACATAAGAAAAGAGGGCAGCGGCAACGCGGGAACAACCAATGCTCTTAGGGTTATGGGCAAAAAAGCGGGCGCTGTAACCCTTGTGGTGGATATACTTAAGGGAACAGGAGCGGTCCTTCTTGGAAGTCTCATGGCGGGACACGCGGGAGCCATGGTATGTACGGTGGCGGTCTTCTGCGGTCACGTGTGGCCGGTTTTCTTCAGATTCAAAGGAGGAAAGGGAGTGGCCACGGCTTTCGGTGCCCTTCTGGGACTCAATCCGCTTCTGGCTCTTTCGGCCCTTGCCATAGTAATTACAGGCGTGCTGATATCCAGAAGAATGTCCGTAGGGTCTCTGGCGGGAGCTGTGAGCTTTCCGTTTATAGCCATGTTTTTTGAAAGAGACTTTGTCATCCTGGGAAGTGTAATGGCGGTAATAATACTCATAAAGCACAGAGGCAACATAGCCCGTCTTTTCAGAGGCGAGGAGCCGGTAATGAGTATATTTGAAAAGAAGAAGACGAGTCAGGAGGAAAAATGAGTACAATAGGAATAGTAGGCGCGGGAAGCTGGGGAACAGCTCTGGCGACAGTACTGGCGGGGAAGGGAAACACAGTAAGAATATGGGATATAGACGAAAGGCATCTGAGATCAATGGAGGAGAACAGGGAAAACACCGATTATCTTCCGGGAGTAAGCCTTGACGATAATATAGAGATCTCCTACACAACAGAGGAGGCTCTGAAGGACGCGGACACTGTGCTTTTCTCCGCGCCGGCTCAGCATTTCAGAAGCGCTCTGGACTCTGCCGAAAAATATATCAGAGACGGAGAGCTTGTGGTAAACGTGGCCAAGGGAATAGAGCAGAAGACCCTTGAGAGGATGTCCCAGATAGCGGCTGAAAGGATGCCTCTTGACAGGTACGTGGTTCTTTCAGGACCTTCTCACGCTGAAGAGGTTGGAAGGGGGCTTCCAACCACAGTAGCGGCGGCTTCGGAAAATATCAGGGCGGCTGAGGAAGCTCAGGACCTTTTTATGACGGAAAGATTCAGAGTTTACACCACAGAGGATGTGACAGGCGTAGAGCTTGGAGGAGCCCTTAAGAACATAATCGCTCTCGGAGCCGGAATCTCTGACGGAATGGGCTTTGGCGACAATGCCAAGGCCGCTCTCATGACAAGGGGCCTGGCGGAGATTACAAGGCTGGGAGTAAAGCTGGGAGCAAGACCGGAGACTTTCGCGGGGCTTACGGGAACAGGAGACCTTATAGTCACATGTACCAGTATGCACTCAAGAAACAGGCGATGCGGCATAATGATGGGAGAAGGCATGAGCCCTGAAGAGGCCACCAGACAGGTAGGCATGGTTGTGGAAGGGATGTTTACCACAGAGGCGGCTTATGAGCTGGCCAGGAGAGAAGGCGTGGAAATGCCTATTACCGAGGCCATATACAGGGTCATAAAGGGAGAAATAAAAGCGGCTGACGCCGTGGGACTTCTCATGGGAAGAGAAAAGAAACACGAACAGGGATAGATGAGCATGAGTATACTTGAAGGCAAAAAATACAATATAACGACCTTTGGATGTCAGATGAATGAGCATGATTCGGAGACTATAGCCGGAATGCTCCAGGAAGAAAAATGCGTGGAGACTCTGTCGAGAGACGAGGCGGATATAGCCGTAATAAACACATGCAGCATAAGGGAAAACGCGGACAAGAGGTTTTTCGGCACTCTGGGACAGCTTAAAAAGGTGAAGGAAAGGAATCCCCATTATATGGTCTGCCTGTGCGGATGCATGATGCAGCAGGAGCATATAACGGAAACCATAAAGAAAAAATACCCATGGGTGGATATAATATTCGGAACTCATAATATCGACAGATTTCCTAAGCTTCTCAGGGATGCTTACGAGGAGCGCAGAAAAATCATGGAAGTGAAGGAGGACAGAAGCGATATAGCGGAGGGGCTTCCTTCCAAAAGGCTTTTTAAGCATAAGGCCTTTGTCAATATAATGTACGGATGCAACAACTTCTGCACCTACTGTATTGTTCCTTATACCAGAGGGAGGGAAAAAAGCAGACATCCTGAGGACATCCTCCTTGAAGCCGAAAAACTGGCGGCTGACGGGGTGAAGGAAATCACTCTTCTCGGTCAGAACGTCAATTCCTACAGGGGACTGGACGCGGGAGGACAGGAGAAGGATTTCGCGGATCTCATATATCTCCTGAATGAGGTGGAGGGCATAGAGAGAATAAGGTTTATGACTTCGCATCCAAAGGATCTTTCCCATAAGCTTATAGAGGCATACAGAGACTGCCGCAAGCTGTGCGATTACATACATCTTCCCGTTCAGTCGGGGAGCAGCAGGATTCTCAAGGCCATGAACAGAAAGTATGACAGGGAGGAGTACCTGAGGCTGGTGCACAAGCTGCGGGAGGCTGTTCCCAATATAACCATGAGCACCGATATAATAGTGGGATTTCCTTCGGAAACAGAGGAGGACTTTAAGGGGACTCTGAGCCTTGTTCGGGAGGTAAAGTACGACTCAGCCTTTACATTTCTCTACTCGAGAAGGAAGGGGACTCCCGCGGCTCAATATGAGGATCAGATTCCGGAGGAGGTAAAGCACGAAAGGTTCAACAGACTGGTGGAGGCTGTCAACAGTGAAAGCGCAGCCAGAAACGCCGCCTGCGTGGGGCGGGTGGAAAAGGTTCTCGTAGAGGGCAGAAGCAAGAAGGACAAGGGAGTTCTCACAGGGAGGACCGAAGGCTTTAAGCTGGTGGATTTTCAAGGTGATGAAAACCTCATAGGAAAAATAGCAGACGTGGAGATAACAGAAGGTAAGACCTTCAGCCTCAGAGGAAGAGTAAGGCAGACGCTGTAATCTTTTCCTGATCTTCTGAGCTTCTGACTAGATTTTACAGGTATAAATTTGCAAAAAATGGCTATAATAAACCATCAAGAATATGTACAAACTTGATACCATATATTATAATAGTATCAAGTTATAACAAAAGAGGTGATATTATGACCGATTTAGATTCTTTGAAAAAACTTGTCAGAGAAAATGGCTATCTATATACGAAAGATGTGACCGGCGCAGGGATTCGCCGGGAACAGCTTAAAAAATATCTGGATGAAGGCAGTCTGATCCGGGAAAGCCGGGGAATCTATTCCTTTGCGGACAGTATCAATGACGAATTTGTATTGCTGCAGATCAGATGTAAAAAAGGGGTTTTCTCTTATGGAACAGCATTATATTTTCATGGCCTGTCTGACCGTTTC
>DVMP01000069.1 GCA_018714925.1 Candidatus Allocopromorpha excrementigallinarum | reverse complement strand
AAAAGATTGAAATCAGCGGCTTTTCCATTGGCATAATAATTGCTCAATCAAAGGGCAGAGAAACTTATTGTATCAATCTTAAATTAAAAGGAGGACAGCAATGGCAAAAAAGTATGTGCCGGAACCATTTAGAATCAAAATGGTCGAAACAATTAAGATGACAACAAGAGAGGAACGTGAGGAAGCCTTAAAAAAGGCTCATTACAACGTTTTTTACCTGCCGGGAGAGGACTGCTATATCGACCTTCTGACAGACAGCGGGACAAATGCCATGAGTCATGAGCAATGGGCCGGCGTAATGCGGGGAGACGAGGCCTACGCCGGAGGAAAAAGCTACTATAAGGTAGTGGATGCGGGTCAGGACATTTTCGGCTATAAATTTATACAGCCTGTCCATCAGGGGCGCGCCGCGGAAAAGGTTCTTTTCCCTCTGCTCCTGGGACCGGGAAAATACTCCATATCCAACATGCACTTTGACACCACCAGGGCACATGTGGAGCTGGCGGGAGCGAGAGCGGTGGACTGCGTATGCAGGGAAGCCCTTGATCCTTCAATGATAGCGCCTTTTAAGGGCAATATGGATACAGAAAGACTCGAAGAGCTGATTAAGGAATACGGACCTGAAAACGTGGGAATGGTTACTATGACGGTTACCAACAATTCCGCCGGAGGCCAGCCTGTTGAGATGAAAAATGTAAGAGAAACGGCGCAAATATGTAAGAAATACGGCATACATTTTAATATTGACGCGGCAAGGTATGCTGAAAACGCCTGGTTCCTGAAGCTGAGAGATGATGAATGCAGGGACAAAACCATAAAGGAAATAATAAGGGAAATGTTCAGCTATGCGGACACCTTTACAATGAGCGCCAAGAAGGATTCCATAGTCAACATGGGAGGCCTTATAGGAATAAAGGACAACGAGGAGCTTTACACAGCCGTAAAGGGAAGGTGCATATCCTTTGAAGGCTTTATTTCCTACGGAGGACTTTCGGGAAGAGACCTTGAGGCGCTGGCCATAGGACTTTACGAGGGTCTTGATGAGGATTATCTGAAATACAGAATAGGACAGATGGAGTACCTGGCTTCAAGGCTTGACGACGCGGATATAGCCTATCAGTCGCCTGTAGGAGGACATGGAGTGTTTGTAGACGCGAAGAAGCTGCTGCCTCATATTCCTTATTACCAATTCCCTGCCCAGGCACTTACAATTGAGCTTTACAGAGAGGCGGGAATAAGGGCATGTGATATAGGCTCCTACATGATGGGAAATGATCCCGATACAGGAAAGCAGATAGAAGCCGAATTTGAGTTTACAAGACTGGCTGTTCCGAGGAGAGTTTATACCCAGGCCCATCTGGACATAATAGCGGATGCCCTCATTGCCATAAAGGAAAGAGCTGATAAGATAAAAGGCTATAAAATTGTCTGGGAGCCGCCTATTCTCAGACATTTCCAGGCATATCTGGAGCCGCTTAAATAAACTGAGGAGGAAGAACAATGAACAAGGACAATATCAAGCTGTGTATCAACGGCAGAGATTACAGGCTGACGGTGGGAAAGGACTTTGAAGTGGAAGAAACTCTGTCAACAGTACTTAGAGAAAGGCTTGGTTTCACCGGAGTAAGAGTATCGTGCAATCAGGGCGCCTGCGGGGCGTGTACCGTTCTCATTAACGGAAAATCAGCCCTGTCGTGTATGATGCTGGCGGTGGAAGCGGATGGATGTGATATTACGACTATAGAGGGTATTGCGGCAGACGATCCTGTTATTGAGGCATTTGCCAATGAAACAGACCACGGTTACGGGACCGCCATGCAGTGCGGATTCTGCACTCCGGGGTTTGTTCTTGAAACGAAGAGTCTTCTGGCTGACAATCCGCATCCTTCAGACGAAGAAATTCGAGAGGCTCTGTCAGGCCATGTGTGCAGATGCGGAGTATATCAGGGAATAGAGCACGCGGTTCATAAGGTGAGCAGAGCAGTAAAGGAGGGGGAGTAGCATGAAATACAATTACGTGCCCCGGGTCGACAGAAAATACGTAGGTTCATATGAGCCTAAGATCGACGGGAAGGAAAAGGCGATGGGACGCACTAAATTTTTCGACGATGAGACCATAAAGGCGAGAAATCCGAGAATGCTCTACTGTTCCATAATTACATGCCCCTATGCCAACGGCTCCATTGTCTCCATGGACACCTCCAGGGCGGAGGAAATGGAGGGTGTAAGAGCTGTAATCAGGTACGATGATCCTGAGCTTATGGCCATGCCGCCTACAACCAATTCGTGGACAGACACGGCCATAACGCCTTTCCACAGAGAAACGGTGCCTAAATGGTTTGACAGAAAGGTGCTGGACAGCAGAGGAAGGTTTGTGGGAGACATGATAGGAGCGGCTGTGGCGGCGGACACCAGAGAAATTGCCGATGAGGCCATAAAGCTCATAGACATAAAGTGGGAGGTATCGCCGCCTTTTCTCGATGTGGACGAAGCTCAGGAGCCCTGGGCAAAGCCTCTTCATCCGGAAGCGAATCCCGGCGGAAACCAGCTTCCTCACAGAGAGGATCTGGACGGCGGTCCGTGTGTTGACGATATAGTGGTGGATAAGGGTGATGTGGAAAAGGGCTTCGCCGAGGCGGATGCCGTAGTGGAGGTGGATGAAACCTTCGGCGGCGGTTCAACCCAGGGAACTCTTGATTTCAGAGGCTGTATGGCGGAATGGATTGATGACGGAATAGAGGTCTGGACCAATCACTATTACGCGGATCAGGTGAGAATGCACCTTCATGACATGCTGGGACTTCCTCTGGCTAAAATCAGAGTCCATAATACCAACTGCGGAGCTCATATGGGGAAATGGAATATGGGAGAGCAGAACTTCTTTCTCCTGTCCGCCATTCTTTCAAGACGCACAGGCTGTCCTGTAAAGTACAAGATGAATGTCCATGAGGAGTTCGCCGAAACCCGTACTAAAATAAGGTTTAAATTAAAGGCCGGAGCAAAGAAGGACGGCACCATTACAGCCCTTTACTTTGACGGCATAGGAAATCAGGGAGCCTACAACGGGGTTACGGGGTACGCTCTTACAGGCTTTATGAACGCCGAGGGAATACCGAGACTCTTTTATCCTGTGGAAAATGTAAGAATGAAGAGCAGGAACTACTTTACCAACAGAATACCGGGAGGCGTATTCAGAAGCGTGGGAAACGTGCAGCAGAATTTCCCTCTGGGTCAGGCTGTGGATGCTCTCGCTGAAAAGCTGGATATAGACCCCATTGTCATTTACAAGAAGAGCTTCGGCAATTCATACGATCCCCAGCCTAACGCCAGCGTGGCGGCGGTTCTCGACGCGGCGGCTGAGGAATTCGGCTGGAGCAGAAGACACAAGACAGACGAGGGCCCTCTTATAGACGGATATAAGAAGAGGGGAATGGGGATGACCCTTCATAACCAGTGGCACGCCGAATGGCAGGAGAACGAGAGAGGAAGAATTGAAACAAGCATACGTGTCAACCCTGATCTGTCGGTAATACTAAACGCTCCTACCAAGGAAACGGGAGCGGGAGGAAACAGCGCCGCCGTCATGGCGTGCGCAGACAACCTCAGCTTTCTGGGCACTACGCCTCAGGATATTAAATGGGTATCGGAAGGAGATACGGAAATGGGGCTGAGGGACTGTCCTCCTACGGACAGCGTTGTATCCTTCATACTTTCCGAATGTATAGTGGGAGCGGCCCTGGATGTTAAAAGACAGTTTATAGAAAGAGCCTCTGAGATGATGAATATAGACGGGGAGCTTCTTGATATAAAGGACGGCGTCATATATAAGAAGACAGAGCCGTGGGTTAATATCCAGGCTAAGGATGTGATGATGGAGGACGACTGCGTACCTATAACGGGATGCAATGTGAGAAACAACAACAAGACGATTACAGGCATCGGCTACGGCGCATGGTTCGCCGAAGTAGAGGTGGATACGGAGACCGGGAAGGTAACGGTTCTGGATCTGGTTATAGCCAACGATGTAGGTCAGGTGATGCACGCCTCGGGAGCGGAGTCTCAGCAGATCGGAGGAGTGTTCATCGGAATGGGAGAAACTCTCACAGAAGAGATTTTCTACGACAGGAAGACGGGAACCCCTCTCAATGTCAACTACATTGATTATAAAATGCTCACCATGGCGGATGTGCCTCCTGTATCGCCTATGCTTCTTGAGGTATGGAAGGGAGCCAGCGAATACGGAGCCTGCGGTCTTGCGGAGAGCACGCCTACAGGGGCCTCGACAGCTATTGCCAACGCCGTTTATAACGCTGTGGGAATAAGAATACCCCAAGTGCCTTTTTCACCTGAAAGAATTCTTGAAGGGCTGGCGCGAAAGGCCGTAAAGGAGGGACAGAATGATTAATAAATTTCAATATACAAGACCGGGCAGTGTCAACGAGGCCGTTTCGGAGATGCAGAGCGGATCAAACTCCAGATTCATAGCGGGCGGTACTGATATTGTGGGTGTGATCAACGAAAAAATCAAAATGACATGTCCCGATAAGCTGGTATCCCTTAAGGACACGGGCCTGGATGAGATAATTGAGGAGGGGGACAGAATCAGAATAGGCGCCATGGCAAAGCTCAGCGATATAGAGGATTCAAAGGCCGTGAAGGAGCACTTCCGGGTACTCTGGGAGGCGGCTCACCAGGTGGCCTCTCCTCAGATAAGACATGTGGCCACCATTGGAGGAAACATATGTCAGGAGCCGAGATGCTGGTACTACAGATATCAGGGAGATAAATTTCACTGTATGAGAAAGGGCGGAAGCCTCTGTAACGCCATGATGGGAAGCAATATATATCATTCCCTTTTCGGAGGCGCCAAGGTATGCCCTTCACCTTGTGAGGAGCAGTGTCCCAACGGGACCTCCATACCTGAATACTTTGATCTCATAAGAAAGGGGGATACAGACGGAGCGGCAAGGCTTCTCTGGGAAATGAACCCTCTTGCCGCGGTGGTGGGCCGCGTATGTCCTCATACATGTCAGGGGGAATGCAACAGAGGTCAGTATGACAAAGCCGTTTCCATCAGAAACATAGAGCGTACCGTAGGAGACTACATGCTGGAAAACGCTGAGCGTCTCATAGAAAAGCCTCAGGAGGAGACAGGAAAAAAGATATCCGTAGTGGGAGCGGGCCCCGCGGGTCTGACAGCCGCGTATTTCCTCAGAAGACAGGGACATCAGGTAACGGTGTACGATGCCAACAGCCGGGCCGGGGGAATGCTGCGCTACGGTATACCTGCCTACAGGCTGCCGAGAAAGATAATCGACAGGATAGTAGAGATATTCCAGGGCCTTGGCATAGTATTCGTACAGAATTTTTCCATAGGAAGGGATGCTTCCCTGGAAGAGCTGAGAGATAAAAGCAACGCCGTATTCCTGGCAATAGGCGCATGGCAGTCGGTTCCCGCAGGCTGTCCCGGAGATGAAGCTGCCGGCGTTGAAGGGGGAATAGAGTTTCTTAAAAAGGCTTCAGAGCACATAGATACAGGAGTAAAGGGCAAGGTTGTTGCCGTAATAGGCGGCGGCAACACGGCCATGGACTGCTGTCGTACGGCGAAAAGACTGGGGGCTGAGAGAGTACTGAATTTCTACAGAAGGACAGAAGCGGAAATGCCTGCTGAAGAGGATGAAATCAGAGAGGCCAGGGCAGAAGGAATAGAATTCAGATATCTTGTGGCTCCCGAAGAAATAATCAGCAGGGACGGCCGCCTTAAGGCCGTAAGGCTTCAGAAGATGGAGCTGGGAGAGCCCGATGAAAGCGGCAGAAGGCGTCCTGTGCCTCTGGTGGGAGAATTTGAAACAGTAGAGGCAGACCTTCTTCTGGCAGCCATAGGTCAGAGGGTGGACCCTGACGGCCTCAGAGTCGAGACCACGGAAAGAAACTGGATAAAGGTTGATGAGCGGCATAAAACCAGTATGGATAAGGTGTTCGCGGCAGGAGACAGCGCCATAGGTCCAAGGACAGCCATAGAAGCCATAGCCGACGCAAGAAAGACTGCCGACAGCATCAACCGCTTTCTGGGAGGAGATACTGTTCTCAGAAAGAAAGAATTTCATCAGGAGCTGTTCTTTGACGAATCATGTATAAATGAATCCGAACCTCTTCTTCTCGAGGATATTCCTGTGGAGGAGAGAGAGCTGGACAGAGAAGACAGCAGCAGCGCCTCCATGGAGGAAATAAAAAGAGAAGCCAACAGATGCTATAACTGCGGCTGTGTGGCGGTAAGCCCTTCCGATACAGCTCCGGCCCTTATAGCCCTGGGAGCCGTTATCCGGACCTCAAAGAGGGTAATCCCCGCCGGTGAGTTTTTCTCAGCCGGAGTAGACACCTCTACGGTTCTTGAAAGAGATGAGATAGTCAGGGAAATAATAATAGAGAAAAAAGAGGCGGGAGAATATCAGAAATATAACAAGTTCAGAACGAGAGCAACCATTGATTTCCCAATTGCGGGACTGGCAGCCAATTTCCGCGTAAAGGGCGGAGTAATTGAAGAGGCGCGGCTTGTTTTCAGCGGAGTGGCTCCGGTTCCCCACAGATTCACAGAGGTTGAGGAGCTTCTTAAGGGGAAGAAGCCTTCGGAGGAGCTGGCCGTGAAAGCGGCTGATCTGTCAGTAAAGGGAGTAAAAATTCTGGCTGACAACGGCTTCAAGGTACAGGTGATCAGAGCCTATATAAGAAGGGCGGTGATGGAAGCATCAAAATAACAAGGTTTTGACGGATTAAATACCAACAGTATGGAAGGAGGGAAAAATGTACAGTTTACTGTTTAAAAACGGCAACATACTGACAATGGATGGTCAGATGTCGGTAAAAAGGTGGCTTGCCGTTGATGAACACGGGAAGATAGCGGCTCTGGGAGACAGAGATGATTTCCCGGAAGCAGCTGGCGACATTATTGATCTCAAAGGCAGGACTCTCATGCCGGGAATAATAGACTCCCATGTTCACAGCAGCATGTCGGGCATTGATTTTAACGGAATAGATTTAAGCGGCATAGACAGCTGCCAGGGGGTGCTCGACGCTGTCGAGGCCTATTGCCGCGGGGAAAAATCCCCCAGACTAATATGCGGCTGGAATATGAATCTGAAGGACGGGATGACAGATAAAAGACTTCCGACCAGGTACGAGCTTGACGAGGTAACAGGGGAGCATACGGTGATGCTTGTCTTCTGGACCGCTCACGGAGGAGTAATGAACAGCAGAGCCGTTGAAAGGGCACGGCTTCCGGAGGAGTTCAGATATGTGGAGAAGGACGGATATTTCAACAGAGACGACGTTTCCTTTTACGTTATAGGGGCTATTTACGCCCTTCATTCCGAAGCTGAGTTTAAGCAGATATATATGGACCTGGGAAACAAGTGCGCCGCCTACGGTATAACGACCATAGGGGCTCTTGACGGAATGATGGTAAAGGATGATATGGATGTTGAAATTATTCTGAAGATTCATGATCAGCTTCCTGTAGAATGGGTAAATTATACTCAGACCTTTGATTATGAAAAGGTTCTGGGCTACGGTCTGCCCCGTATAGGAGGCTGTCTTACAATAGACGGCTCCCCGCCTCAGCTTACGGCGGCTTATTTTGATTCTTATCCGTGCGCTCCTTATACGAGAGGTCTTCTGGAATATTCCGACAAGCACCTCTATGACTTTATTACGGAATGCACCAAAAGAGGTCTCCAGTGCGCCTTTCATGCCATAGGAGACAGGGCTGTGGATCAGATTGTCAGAGTATACCAGCAGGTTGACAAGGAAATAGGCATCAGGGAAAACAGGCACAGAGTAGAGCATTTTTCCCTGGCTTCCGATGAAATTATAGAGGCGGCGGCTGAAATGGGCCTGGTGGCAGTGCCTCAGCCGGCCATAGGAAACGCTCTGGATCTGGGAGAAAAGGGCAATGGATTTGAAGCCTTTGTTTCTCCTGAGAAGGCTCAGAGACATGAGAACTTCAACTATCTTATAAAGGGAGGCCTTACTGTGGCGGGAAGCTCAGACTCTCCGTGCTCGCCTCTCGATCCTTTCGCGGGTATAGACGCGGTGGTAAACGCTCACAATCCGGCAAGAAGGGCTTCAATGGATACCGCCCTGCAGATGTACACACGCAACGGAGCCTACGTCTGCAGGAAGGAAAAGGAAATAGGCTCCCTTGAGCCCGGAAAATACGCGGACATGATAATTCTCGACAAAAGCCCTTACGATGTACATGAGCGGATAGACCGCGAAACTCTCAAGGTTATGGAAACATTCAAGCGCGGCAGGAGCATTTTTAAAATGTAAGCAGCGCGCTAAAGGAGGGTAAAGAAATGAAAGAAAAAACAATCGCATACCAAAACGGGATAACAGCTCTGTTTTTCCTTACATGGGGATTCATGTTCATAGACAGACTGGCCATATCCTTTGTATTTCCTGTTATCGTTCCGGATCTCAATCTGACCAACGGACAGGTGGGGACGGTAAACATGTCCTTTACCATTATGTGGGGAGTATCTGCTATTGTTGTCTGCGCCATAGCCGACAAGGTGGGAAATCTCAAAATGTGGCTCATTGTATCGGGATTTCTTACAGCCATTTTCGGAGGCTGCTGCGCTCTGGCCAATTCATATGAAATGCTCCTGGTGCTGAGGGCCCTTGTAGGTATAGCGGAAGGTCCTTTCTCCACCTTTATTATGTCAGCTCTTGGCAAGTCCGTAAGCGGAGAAAGGCTTGGCGTGTCTGTAGGTATAGTAAACGCAGGCGTGGCGGTAATCGCCTCCACTCTGGGACCTGTTCTTCTTACTCAGCTGGTAGCTGTGACAACGTGGCAGACAGCCTTTATAATAGCAGCGGCGCCGGGCTTTATACTCATTATATTCGTAGCTGTTTTCCTCCATCCTATTCCTGACGAAAAGAAGGAGGACATAGCTACCGAAGAAGCGAAAAAGAAGGGGATGTTCAAGGAGCTTTGGGGCTACAGAAATTTCAGAACCTGCTTTTTCCTGGCGATGACACACATGTCAGGCTATTATATAATACAGATATACGCATCCTTATACTGGACGGAGATTGCGGGAATATCCGTTCAGACAGCGGGATTTCTCATATCGGCGGCGGGCTTTGCAGGTATATTCTGGTGTATATTCCTTCCAAAGCTTTCGGATAACTTCGGAAGGAGAAGCATACTCGCCATAAGCTACATAGCTTCCATTCTGGTGCCTCTGGCCATGTGGCTCATACCGGGCGCCACGGTTTCAATGGTATTATACGCGCTTTTCTCCAGTGTTCCGGGAGCTGTAGGCATATTCTGGATTAATCTTATTCCTATGGAATCTCTGCCTCCTTATCTCACCTCCACAGGTATATCCATTCCTATGGCCATGGGAGAATTTATCGGCGGAGCCCTTATAACTACAATAGCAGGCTTTGTGGCGGATGCGGTGGGTCTCAGCAATATGATGGTGCTGGCGGCGTGCGGCTACGCCCTTTCCATAGCGCTGGCCCTTGTGGTAAAGGAATGCGCTCCCAGAGTGCTGGCAAGGAAGGCTGAGAAGGAAGGACAGCTGTCGGGGTAATAAACCTAAAGCGAAGGACGATCCAAATGATAGATTATGTCAAAATTTTAGACAGAATGCCGAAGGAATACGGTCTGTTGATTACAGATACCGATTTCGGTGTAATAGAGGCAAAGGGAAGGGCATCTCTTCTTCTGGAGGAGGGAAAGCTTATGGGGCATATAGAGTCTGTAATGAAAAGGGCTTTAGAAAAGGGAAGTGTTAAGATAGACACTGAGACCGCCCATGTCACCATGAAAGCATATGCTGTTTCAGAGGGAGAAAAGGAATACTACGTTATGTGGATTCATGACGAGAGGAAGAGCTATGAAGCCGAAAGAAAGCTCAGGTACTGTCTTGAGATTCTGGATAATATCAACGAGGGCGTTATAGTGACCGATAAAAGCGGCAGAATATTAATATACAACAGAAAGCTGGGTGAATTTGAGGACCTCAATAAGGATGAGGTAGTAGGGCGACGTTTGATGGATGTATACGAGTGGTCCATGGAGAGCAGCGAGCATTACCAGGTTTTGAAAACAGGAAGACCCATAAAGGAAGGGCATTACAGAAATCTTACGAAGCTGGGAAAATGCAATCAGCTTATAGCCAGCACCTACCCCATAACGGCAGACGGCAGCGACGAGCCTGAGGCTGTTTATTCCATAAGCCGCAACGTCACAACCATTAAGGAAATATATAACCGCACCATGGAAATCCAGAAAAAGAACAACGGCTCCTTTAACAAAAATAACGGAACTCGGTTTGTTCTGGAGGATCTCATATGCAAAAGCCCTAAAATGAAAAAGCTTCTTGAGGATGTTAAAACCACAGCTCATACAAACTCACCTGTCCTGGTCTACGGTGAAACAGGCACAGGCAAGGAAATGATAATACAGGGAATGCACAACGCGGGACCCAGAAGCGAGCAGCCCTTTGTAGCCCTTAACTGCGCCGCACTTCCGGAAACTCTTCTTGAAAGTCTGCTTTTCGGAACGAAAAAAGGAGCCTTTACAGGAGCGGAGGACACAAAAGGATTTTTCGAGCACGCGGGAAAAGGAACCCTTTATCTCGATGAAATAAACTCCATGCCTCTAAACCTTCAGGCAAAGCTTCTCAGAGCCGTTCAGGAAAAGCGTTTTCGCAGAGTAGGCGATGACAGGGAACGCTTTATTGAATGCAGGATCGTCAGCTCCGTAAACATGGAGCCCATGAGGTGTGTGGAAAACGGAAACCTGAGACAGGATCTCTACTACAGGCTCAGCGTTATTACACTGGAAATACCTCCTTTAAGGAACAGAAGAGAGGATATAGAGGAGCTTACCATGTATTTCCTTCACAAGTACAGCGCTATTTACGGAAGAAGCGATGTGACCATTGATGAGGACCTGAGAGAGGCTCTGATAAAATACGACTGGCCAGGCAATGTAAGAGAGCTGGAGCATCTCATTGAAAGCGCCATTTCCCTCATGAATGACAATGAGTCCATTAGCCTTTACAGCGTTCCTCAGTATCTGAGAAAAAAGCTGTACACCAACAGCTATATGCCTCCTGACGCAGAGGAGCTCACTCTCAATGAAATTATAAATTCAGTGGAAAAGAAGGCGGTTATGGACGCCCTGGAAAAGCATGATATGAACATATCCAGAGCTGCCGGATCCATAGGCATAAGCCGCCAGAACATGCAGTACAGAATAGAAAAGCTTGGATTAAAAGGTGCTGTGAAAAGCAAAGGAGATCAGAAATGAAAAAGATTTTTAAAACAAAAAACGCCCCGGAAGCGGTAGGCGCCTACTCTCAGGCCGTAAGGGCAGGCAGTTTCGTGTTCACTTCGGGGCAGCTGCCTGTAAATCCGGATATCGGAAGTATGCCTGAAGCTGTAGAGGAGCAGGCGCGGCAGAGTATGAAAAACGTGGGAGCCGTTATAGAGGCGGCGGGCGGAGATTATTCACATATAGTAAAGACTACGGTGCTGCTGAGCGATATAGGAGATTTCACGGCAGTTAACCGGGTCTATGAGAGCTTTTTTGAGGGCGGCTATCCCGCGCGGTCATGCTTTCAGGCGGCGGCGCTGCCGAAGGGAGCCAGGGTGGAGATAGAAGCCGTAGCCTATGTGCCGGAATGATTTTACAGGAGGAAGGTCAAATGACTGACGAAAGGTTCAACGATTATCAGCTTAAGGAGCTGGGAAGGTGCTTTGATATTGTAAGGGAGGAGATCGACCTTAAATACAGAGAAAAGGCAGAGGAAATGACGGCAAAGCTGCCAAAGCACGGAAGGCCCAGGCACTGGGATGTAATGAAGGAGGCTATAGATAATTTTGACGGAGTATCAAAGCTTATAATGAAAAATGAACTGGACAGATTTCCGGGAACCGGGTGGCAGGAAATAATGCTTCTGGTTGAGGCGATAGAGAGGGGACAGAGAAACGAACCGGAGAAAACAAGAGCTCTTGACAAAGGGCTTAATCTGCTGGTGGGAATGTTCAGAAGCAGGTTTCCGGGAGAAAAATGGAATCCCGAGGATTTTCGCTGGACCACAGTGGGAGATCCGGGAGAAAGAGGCATTTCGCCTATGCTTATGGCAATAGCCGAGCTGTAAAAGGGCTGACGCCCGGATGCGGAAGAAAAGAGAAAGGCTGCCGGAATCCTGTGATTTACGGCAGCTTTTTAATAATTAACAAAGCCCTGCTTTCGGAGCAGGGCGGGCTTTTAAGGCTATTTAATGTGTCTCTTTATGGCTTCAAAGCTCTCAGAGCTTATAACATGTTCAATGCGGCAGGCATCCTCTACGGCCACCTGAGGATCAACTCCCAGTCTTGTGAGCCACTGAGACAGGAGAGTATGTCTTTCATATATGCGCTCCGCGATTTCTCTGCCCGATTCGGTAAGGGTAATATAGCCTTCGCTGGATACGGTTATGTGATCGGCCTGACGGAGCTTCTTCATGGCGACGCTGACGCTGGATTTTTTGAAGTTAAGCTCTGTGGCAATATCCACGGATCTGACCACGGGCAGCTGTTTGCTCAGTATGAGTATTGTTTCAAGATAATTTTCGGAAGATTCGTTTGTATGCATGTGAACACCTTTTCCATTCTTTTAATTCTCTTTAAAATACCGATCCAACTTCACTTTTGATAACTCAGTATAGCATAAGAAGGAAAAAACATCAAACCGTTA
>DVMP01000068.1 GCA_018714925.1 Candidatus Allocopromorpha excrementigallinarum | reverse complement strand
GCTTGAAGAACTCCGCAACATGAAAGAAAAGTTACTACAGGGCGGAGGCGAGAAGAGAATAGAGGCTCAGCACGCCAGAGGAAAACTGACGGCCAGAGAAAGGCTCGCTATTCTCTTTGACGAGAGCAGCTTTGTCGAAACAGACACTTTCGTAAAGCACAGATGCAGCAATTTCGGCATGGATGAAAAAGACCTGCCGGGAGACGGTGTAGTTACAGGCTACGGACAGGTGGACGGAAGACTGGTATTCGCCTTTGCGCAGGATTTCACCGTAAGCGGCGGCTCTCTGGGAGAGTATCACGCTGAGAAGATCGTAAAGGTGCAGAATATGGCTCTCAAAATGGGAGCTCCTATAGTAGGCCTTCAGGACTCGGGCGGCGCCAGAGTTGAGGAAGGCGTGGCGGCTCTTTCGGGATTCGGCAAGATATTCCACAACAACACCATTTCTTCCGGTGTTATCCCTCAGATATCGGTAATAATGGGACCTTGCGCCGGCGGAGCGGTATATTCACCGGCCATAACCGACTTTGTCTTCATGGTAGACAAGACCAGCCAGATGTTCATAACAGGTCCTGAGGTTATCAAGACCGTTACAGGCGAGGAGGTTACCTCGGAGCAGCTGGGCGGAGCCATGACTCATAACACCATAAGCGGCGTAGCCCACTTTGTAGGCAAGAACGACGAAGAGACTCTCAAGATGGTAAGAGAGCTCCTCAGCTATATGCCTTCGAACAACATGGAGACAGCTCCTGTATACGCCTGCAGCGACGATGTTAACAGGATGATACCTGAACTCAACGATATCATTCCGGACAATCCAAACAAGGCGTACGATATGTACGATGTAATACGCAAGATCGCTGACGACGGCAAGATATTCGATATTATGCCTCACTACGCGAAGAATATAATCACCTGTTATATAAGGCTTGACGGAGCCACAGTGGGAGTTGTCGCCAGCCAGCCTAAGTTCGGAGCCGGATGTCTTGATATAAACGCTTCCGACAAGGCGGCCAGATTTATAAGAAGATGCGACGCTTTCAATATTCCTCTTCTCACTCTTGAGGACGTGCCGGGATTCCTTCCGGGAACCGATCAGGAATACGGCGGCATAATACGTCACGGAGCCAAGATGCTCTACGCTTACTGCGAGGCTACTGTTCCTAAGGTTACCCTTATACTGAGAAAGGCCTACGGCGGAGCATATATAGGCATGTGCAACAAGGAGCTGGGAGCGGATATAGTTATGGCGTGGCCTACCGCGCAGATAGCCGTAATGGGAGCTTCCGGAGCCGTAAACATAATCTCCTCCGTAAAGAAGGAGATAAAGGAGGCCGACGACCCTGAAAAGGTAAGACAGGAGAAGGTGGAAGAATACGAAGAGAAGTTCAACAACCCTTACAGGGCCGCGGAGCTTGGATATGTAGAGGACGTTATTGAGCCGGCGACATCGAGACAGAGAATAATAAGCGCTCTCGATATGCTGAGCACGAAGAGAGAATCATTACCTGCCAAGAAGCACGGTAATATTCCGCTTTAGGAGGTAGCATAATGGGTTTGATGGAAATGTTCGCTAATCCTGAAACCTTTACGGAGCTCTCCCTCGGAGAGAAGCTGGCAGGTTCGGGAGTAACAGCGCTGATGGGTATGGGAGTTACATTTATTGTACTCATAATACTTTGGATATTTATAGCCATAATGGGCAAGGTAGTAAGTTCTGCAGAGAAAGGAGATAAGGCGTCGGAAGAGACAAAAGCCGCCGCCACGCCCTCGGTAGCCGCAGTATCAGCAGAATCGGCGTCAAATGACAGCCTGGTTGCAGTTATTGCGGCAGCCATCGCAGCTTACGAAGGAAGCGCGGGATCCGGAAATTTAGTGGTAAGAAAGATAACAAGAATTTCAGGGGAAATAACGCCCTGGTCCAACGCAGCCAGAGAAGACTGCATAGAAAGCAGAAAGTTTTAAGAAAGCTACGAGCATAATATATTATCGAAAGGAACTGGTAAAATGAAGAAGTATAATATTACCGTTAACGGTACATCATACGCGGTTGAAGTAGAAGAAGCGGGAAGCGTTGCGGCTCCCGCGGCAGCAGCTCCTGCACCGGCACCGGCTCCGGCAGCGGCTCCTGCTCCTGCTCCTGCACCTGAAGCTCCGGCAGCTCCTGCCGCGGCTGCTCCTGCAGCCGGAGGAGCGGGAAGTCTTACGGCTCCTATGCCGGGAACAATCCTGGATATAAAGGTAAGTCCGGGACAGGCTGTTAAGGCGGGAGACACTCTTCTTATTCTCGAAGCCATGAAGATGGAGAACGAAATTGCCGCTCCCGGCGATGCGACAGTTGACACCGTTGCTGTAACAAAGGGAGCATCTGTAAATTCCGGAGATCTTCTTGTAACCTTTAAATAAAAGTATTTTGGATATCAGATATAATTCGCCGTGGATTTGTTTTGTAATCGAAAACATATCATGGTATAATGGGGGCGGTCTTACTGACCGCCCTTTCTGTTGCGAAAGAGAATTTAAAAGCAAAAGGAGAAAGCTATGCTGCTGGCATTTGACGTAGGCAACAGCAATATCGTGCTGGGCGTCTTCAGAGACGGACAAATGGTGACAAACTGGAGACTTAAAACAGATAACAATAAAAGCGCCGATGAATACGGAATGATAATAAGTCAGCTTTTTAAATACGAAGGCCTGAAGGAAAAGGAAGTAAAGGATGTTATAATTTCCACGGTAGTGCCTTCTGTGCTGTATACCCTGCAGCACCTTTCCATGAAGTATTTTCACCGTAAGCCAATAGTCATAGGCCCGGGAATAAAGACGGGTCTCGTGGTAAAGTACGATAACCCCAAGCAGGTGGGATCGGACAGAATCGTAAACGCCGTGGCTGCCTACGCCAAGTACGGAGGCCCTCTGATAATAATAGATTTCGGTACAGCCACCACCTTCTGCGCTGTGTCGGAGAAAGCGGAGTATATCGGGGGAACAATAGCCCCGGGACTTAAAATATCGTCGGAGGCTTTATTTGAAAAGACAGCCAAGCTTCCCAAGGTAGAGCTTGAGGAGCCCGGCTCGGTTATATGCAGAAACACCATAAACAGTATGCAGTCGGGGCTTGTTTACGGCCATATGGGCATGGTGGATTATATAGTTAAAAAGATGAAGAAGGAGCTGAAGGAATACTGCTCCGTCGAGAAGGACGCGAAAGTCATCGCGACAGGAGGCCTGGCGGGACTTATAGATTCGGGCATAGACTGTATAGATCATGTGGACAAGATGCTGACCCTTGAAGGCCTTGAGCTTATATACAGAAAGAACAAGAGACAGCGAAGATGTGACGACAGGCAGAATTGCGCAGGAAAGGCCGTGGATGTGAAAAATGAAGAAAGCGCCTCTGAAAATAGGTAATATAGAGCTGAAAAACCCTTTCCTGCTGGCTCCGCTGGCAGGGATAACAGACGTATCCATGAGGCTCCTCTGTATGAAGCAGGGAGCTTCTTTGGCGTTTACGGAAATGGTAAGCGCCAAGGGCCTGTGGTATGGAGACAAAAAGACAGGCAGGCTTCTTAAAACGGGAGCCGAGGAGAGAAACACAGGATTTCAGCTGTTTGGGCGAGATCCTGAAATAATGGGATTCGCGGCAGACGCTTTGAAGGAGGAAAAAAATCTTATCCTGGATCTTAACGCAGGCTGTCCCGTCCCCAAAATAGTGAAAAACGGCGAGGGCTCGGCTCTTTTAAAGGAGCCGGAGCAGCTTTACGATGTGGTAAGGGCCATGGTTGAAAAGGCCGGAAAGCCTGTAACCGTAAAAATCAGAAAGGGCTTTTACAGAGGGGAGAATACAGCCGTGGAAGCCGCCCGGGCGGCGGAGGCGGCGGGTGCGTCAGCCGTAACGGTTCACGGAAGAACAAGAGAGCAGTATTACGATGGCAGGGCCGACTGGGATGCTGTGGCCCAGGTGAAAAAGGCGCTTAAGATACCTGTCATAGGCAACGGAGACGTGAAAAGCGGAAGGGACGCTGTTCGAATGATGGAGGAAACCGGCTGCGACGGCGTAATGATAGCCAGAGGAGCTCTGGGGAACCCCTGGATATTCGCCGAAAGCGCAGCCCTTTGGGAGGAAAGGATGCCTCCTCCGCCGCCTTCAGATGAGGAGAGAATAGAGACGCTCCTAAAGCACCTTGACCTTATAGAGGAAAACAAGGGGGAGTATATCGCCGTAAGGGAAATAAGAAAGCATACAGGCTGGTACACAAAAGGCATGAAGGGCTCCGCGGCCCTGAGAAGGCAGGTTAATTCCATAACTGATATAGATCTCATGCGGGAAATAATAAAAAGCTTTTCCGGCAGCATGGGATCCCGGAGAGATTAAAATTTTAAGTATAAAGTCCGAAAGGTTTTACAGAGAACCCTCAGGGCTTTATTTTTTTGTTGACAAACAATATTATATGATATATAGTATTAAACAGAAAATAATATTATTCAATAAACAAGGAGGCGCTTATGGCTTTTAAGATCGAATCCGGCTTGCTGGACGCCTGTGCTCTCGCCATACTAAACAGAGGAGATACATATGGTTACGAAATAACTCAGGCCATGAAACAGGCCATAATAATATCCGAGTCCACATTGTATCCCGTTCTGAGAAGACTCCAGAAGGAGGATCTGTGCAGAACATATGACAAGCCCTTTCAGGGAAGGAACAGAAGATATTATTCAATAACCGATGAAGGAATAGAAAAGCTGGAAGAATACAAGGCGCAATGGATAGACTACAGAAAGGCTATAGATACATTTCTGGGAGAAGGAGAGAAAACGAGTGATGGAGGTGGAGAAGATGGACAGAAATGAATTTATTGAAAAGCTGAGAAAGGAGCTCTCAAAGCTTCCTGAGGATGAAATAGAGGCAGCTGTTGAATACTATGAGGAATATTTTGACGAAGCGGGGTCGGAAAAGGAGGAGGAGCTCATAAGGCAGCTGGGAAGCCCCAGGCGTGTAGCCGCACAGATAAGGGCGGAGTACGCCGTAAGGAGCGCCGATGAGGATGAAAGGCCCTCGGGGAAAAAGGGAATTTCAGCGGTAGGCTGGGTAATAATAGGAATATGCTCGGCTCCCGTATCTGTTCCCGTGGCGGTGGTAATGGGAGCCATGTTCGTATGTATAGCCGCCGTAGCAGTGGCTGTGGCTGTTTCGGTTTTCATCGCCATACTGGCGGCGGCCGCGGGCTCCCTTGCCATATTTGCGGCAGGCATAATGGCCCTTCCCGTTGCCTTTTCATCGGCTCTTATGCTCATAGGAGCGGGACTGGCGGGAATGGGAATCATGGCCGCCCTGGGAGCTCTTGCGGTTATAGGAGTAAAGAAGTCCATGGCAGCCTTTATAAAATACGGCAGAAATAAAAACGAAGAGAGAAAGCATAAAAAAATAAGAATCGACCGGGAGACAGAGGGCTGGAAATACAGCGGAATGAAAGCCGCGAAGAAGGAGGAGCCCCGATGGAAATGGAAGGACGGAAGCGATTTAAAGGAAAGCGGTAAGGAAGAAGAGGTGAAGTGAGATGAAAAAAGGTCTGAAGAAATTTTTCGCCATATGCGGTATCGTGACGGCGGCGGGACTGCTTATGTCTGCGGCGGGATACGCGGCGGGAGGCCTGCCCTCCATGGGAAGGATCTCGGAAAGATACAGCTGGATACAGGTGGGCTCGGAAAGGGATGCCTATACATACGTTGAAGGAAATGAGGCCTTTGATTCCATAGACATTGACGGTATAATGGGAGTTGAAATAAAGAAAGGCGACAGCAGCAAAACCAGGATATGCTATGGAGACGGGCAGCGGGAGCCAAGGCTCTACGTGGAGGACGGAGTGCTCAAGGCTGAATCTCCATATAAGGGCGGAGGAGTGGTTATAGGTCTGGGAGCGGAGCGAAAGGCCCCTGTTCTTGAGGTGTACTGTGAAGAGGGCAGGACGATGAAAACCGTAAGCATAGACGGGGAAGTGCAGGATATCACCATAGGTGAAATCAGCGCGGAAAGAATAGAGGTTTCCAATGAAGCGGGAAATATCACCATGGATGGAACGGTCTTCTCAACAGGAGAAATACGCTCGGATATTGGGAATATAGATCTTGAAAATATTACAAGCGGCGGTCTTTCAGTATATTCCGACACAGGCAGCTGCAGCATAAGCGGAGACCTGAGAGGTGAAAATCATCTGGAAGCTGATATAGGAGACATTACTCTCAGAACCCTTCTGGGAGAGGAGGAGTACACGGTGGACGCTTCTGTGGATACGGGAAGCCTGTATATAAACGGGGAAGAATTCGGGAGCTATGAATCCCATTACAGAAACGGAACAGGAGCCCATACCATAAATGTAATCAGCGACACAGGCAATGTGGAGCTCTGCTTCGCTCAGGGCGCCCAGAGGGGAACCGGGTATCATCATGGAGAAGGAAGGCACAGGGGGCTTTAAGAAAACGGGAGACGGAAAATGTACCTGATACCATTTTTTATAGGCTATACGGCCAGCTACATTATTATACAGGAGTTCTGTATGCTGAAGCTTATGGATGTCCCTGAAAAGCGAGGACAGTGCGCCGCCTTTACAGCGGCGTACACCTTTGTATTTATAGGAGCTGAGTTTGCTCTCACCATATATTACAGAGACGAGGCAACTCCTTTTACGGATCTGGCTGTAAGTCTGGTTCACGCGGTATTTACCTTTGTTCTGCTGGCGACTGTAGCCGTATACGCCAGAGGATATCTTCCGAGAAATTTCATAAAGCTGTTTCTCTACTACGACGTCCTTTCCGTTCTGGGAGCCATAGTCATAACCAAGAGACTGCCCTCCCTGGTGGCGGGAGAGGGAAGCTCCTTTGAGGAAGGAACAACCATGGCCGAGGTGCGTTCCCTGGCGGACTGGCCGGTGCTTGCCGAGTTCGCGGGTCTGGTGATAATTACCCTTGTGACAGGCCTGCTTATTAACAGAAAGCTTACAAAGGCCCTTGAAAAGATACCTGACCGCATATGCCTGATGGTACTGCTCATAGCCTTTGTGTCCTATATCCTCAGAATAGCCGTGGAGACGGCGGGAGCGGGAAGATCTCTCAGGAACATTGAGAACCTAAGCTTTTCCCTCTTCTGCTGCTTTATATTCCTGGCCATACTTTTCGCTGTACTGGCGGCGGTCTTTTTTCAAAACGCCCGCCTCAGGAGAACCTATCAGAGACTGGTGGAGCTGGAGGCGGGGATCCAGTACGAATATTATGAGAGCATAAGAGCCATAAACGAGGATGTAAGGAGGCTGAGACACGATCTTTCCAATCATCTCACAGTGATGAAGGCGGCCCGGGGCTGTGACAGGGAAGGAACAAAGGGGGAAGGGTACGAAAAAGAGCTTCTCCATATATGCGATGAAATAGAAGGCCTCCTGGAAGAGAAGACAAGGTGGGAAAAGCTTCCCGTCAGGGGATTGTCAAACCGCGAAAAATACGAAATATATAAATATATCCTCAAGACGGCCGGCGATTACGGAATATCGCCTGAAAGCCTGAAGACGGAAAGACCGCCGACAGCCGGAGGAGGCATTGACGTGGTCTTTCCCAGGGGAAAAGGAAGGAGGATGCGTCCCTTCCTTTTAAAGAGAAATATTATGTACAAGCTGGTGGAAACAGCGGTTTCCCTCCGGGGAGGCAGCGCGGAGTGGCTGAAAGGAGAGGAAAAATGTATCTTCCGGATACTCTTTTAACTACGGTTATTGTTCTCATAGGAATAAATATCATCCTCATAGGAGCCCTGTGGAAAATCAACCTGAAAGCCGACAGACAGATGAAAAGCCTCATGGAAAAATGGAAGGCCCAGAATCTGTATATGGATTATACCGTGGAATTCTGTCATGAGACGAAAAGCCTGATTGGGGAGGTAAGAGACAGTATAAGGAATTCACGCCCTGAGGAGGAGAACCGCTGCGTGGAAAAATGCGGTCAGCTTTTAAAAAGAAGCAGAGGCGGCAGCACTGTTCTCGAAGCTCTTCTCATCCACAAGGAACAGATATGCAGACGGAAAAACATAGAGTTTGCCGACAGAATAAGCTTTCTGCCGGGAGCTGAAAACATGAGAGCTACCGACGCGGTATCTGTAATGGGAAACCTGCTGGACAACGCCATAGAGGCGGCGTCTGTGTCATCGGACGGGCGGCGGGTTGAGGTTATCAGCGAAAAGAGAAAAAACGTATGGTTTCTGAAGGTGGTAAATTCCAAAAATCCCTCCGGAGGGAAGACGGAGGGAAAGGCGGCCGATGCCGGGAAGGACAGGGCTGATCACGGAATGGGCATGGAGATAGTAAGAGCTGCCGTTGACAGATACAGCGGCACCGTGAAATTTCAGGATTCGGGAGACACCTTTACTGTGAATGTAGCCGTGTTTATGAAAAACGCCGCGTAAAAAAGGACTGCCATGGTGTAAGGCAGTCCTTTGATTTTTTCGTCAGCCTGTAAGCCCCAAAGCCGTTATCCCCACAGCTCTTCATCGCTGGGAACGTAGTTGTCAGGCATGTATCTGGCTATTCTTGATACGTTCATCAGGTGCTTGTAATCAAGGTTCTCCGATATGCTGTTATGGCCCCAGCTTCCGCAGCCAAGAGTGTTCGTGGGAGCAAGCCCGTTCCAGAAGCTTCCGCCGGCGCTGCTGGCGCATATTTGATTTATAACAAATCTGGACACACAGAGGGTTTCTCCAGCGTATTTTATATTTTCCTCGGAATCCGAGTGGATGGAAACACTGTGCCCCTTGCCCTCCTCCTCAAGATTGGCTCTGGCGATTTCCACGCCCTCCTTAAAGTCGTCGTATTTATAGGCGGCGATAACAGGACACATCTTTTCCTTTGCCAGAATATCATTTTTACCGGGACCGTCGGCTTCAACAACTATTACCCTTGTATCCTCGGGGATATCCATGCCCGCCAGTTTGGCCACAGAAGCGGCGCTCTGGCCTACGGCGTGTCTGTTCATGGCTCCCTCCTCGAATATGGCGGATCTGAGGGCCTCCCTGTCAGCCTCGTCTCTTATTACCACGCAGCCGTTGGAACGAAATTCCTCCATAATTTTGTCAAAATCATCGGCAGGGCAGATAACGCTCTGCTCTCCCGAACAGATTATGCCGTTGTCAAAGGAGCGTCCGGCTATTATTTTGGGAACAGCCTCTCCGTAATCTATACCCCTGTCTACGATACACTGGACGTTGCCGGCTCCTACGCCCAGAGCCGGTCTTCCCGAGCTGTAGGCTGCCTTTACCATTCCGGCGCCTCCCGTGGCCACCACCACGTCGGCCATGGAAATAAGGTTTCTGGTGTTTTCCCTGGAGTGCTCATCGAGAATCTGTATGAGATTTTCAGGCATACCCAGAGCAGCCAGCCTTTCGTTTACCATATCCACGGTCCTTGTGCTGCATTTTACAGCCTTGTGGTGCGGAGTGATAATAATGGCGTTGCCGCATTTAAGGGCGAACATGGCGTTGCTCATGGGAGTTACTATAGGATTGGTGCAGGGGGTTATGGCCGCCACAACACCTACCGGCTTGGCTATGCGGGTGATTCCCGTGCTCTCATCGGTATCGAGAATACCTCTTGATTTTTTTCCCTTGAGGTTGTTCCATATTATCTTTGCCTTCTGTTTGTTCTTCGCGATTTTGTCAGGAACATTTCCCATTCCCGTTTCCTCGACGGCGATTTCGGCGAGATATTCGGCGTTGTCGTAAACCACCTTTCCCACGGCTTTAACCGCTTCATCCACCTGCTCCTGAGACATTTTCTCAAATTCGCTCTGCGCCCGGCGGGCTCTTTGTATATAACCTTCTATATATGCTCTGCTGTCTGTTTCCATAATTACCTCCCTTAAAGTATCATTTATATTATAGTATAAAGCCCTTTTTCAGGCAAGAGGAGGAAGGCCGGCAGCCGGGAGGAGCTCTAAAACTGTATGCGGCACACGGACCTTATATCCTCCTTTATGGAGGATATAAGTCTGAAGATGCTCTTTCTCGCTCCCTCAGAGAAGTGGGGGCTTTGTGAAAGAAGATCCTCAAGCTCCGTGATATGTCTGGAGACACTGTTTAATGCCAGCATACCCGACAGCCCCTTTACCGAATGGCATAAGGAAGCGGCGCCGGAAATATCCCCTTCTTCTATAAGACGCTGGAGTCTGGCGCTCAGATCCGCGTTGTTTTTTCTGAAATTTTTAAAGTGCTTTATAAAGAGCCTGGGATTGTTGCCCATGTTGGAAATAGCCAGGCTCACGTCGCATACTCCCGGATCCGTCTCGGAAAGGGCGTCTATACCGCTGAAAACGGCGATTTCGCCTGTGGTGTAGGACATGGCGTTTTTAATATACGGGGCTATGGCCGTATAAAATTCCAGGTAGCTGAAGGGCTTGAAAAGAAACGCGTCAAATATCTTTCCTCCTTCGCGCAGCTTCCTGTCTTTTTTGTTTGAGGCGGTGACCGCCACTATAGGAGCCTTTACGCCCATGGAACGAATCCTTTTGGCGGTTTCCGCGCCGTTCATGTGGGGAAGATTTATGTCCATGAGAATAAGGGAAAAGTAGTCCTTTTCCACGGCTCCGCATCTGGCGACAGCCTCCAGCCCGTCAAAGGCGTTTTCGCACCGGACGTTTATATCCTCGAGAAAGGTCTCTATTATCTCGCTGTTTGCCGCGGTATCCTCAACTATAAGTACAATATCATTGCTGTATTCCATGCTTCTGTTCATGAATACCTCCTTTTGTTAGTGTTTATATACAAAGTTATAAGGATTTCCCATACCTTGATTGTAATAACAACAGAGGAGCTTGACCATAGAAAGTATGCGACGGCTTTCTGCATAATACGACAAATTCCTAAAAATAATATTGTAGTGAAAAAGAGAAATTGATAGAATAAAGTAGATAACGGGAGGATTTTAGCATTGACGGAGATTCTCATAAAGGTAGGAATAAGCATTGTCACAGGAGTGCTGGCGGGGTTTGGAGCTGTCTATATATTTAACAGGATGCCGGCCCGCTGGCTGTGCGACTACGGTGAAAAGCCCGATCCTCTGCTGGAGGATCCTTATATTCAGAGAGTAAAGGGCTTTCCCTGGAGATGGATATACGCGGCGGGGTTTTCCTGTCTTATGGTAAGGCTTACACTTTTCGACATACAGTTTGCGGCAGCGGCCCTTTTCGCCTGCTGGGCTCTTCTTATAATAGGACTGGCTGATCTGAAATACATGGTTATACCTGATCAGTTTGTCCTTATGCTGGCGCTTACGGCTTTCGGCTTCGTGCCGTACCACGACAGCGTGTGGCAGCCTCTTACAGGAGCCCTTATAGGAGGAGGCGCGATGCTTATGGTGGGGCTTCTTGGAGGAGCCCTTTCGGGAAAGGAGGCTCTCGGCTTCGGAGACGTGAAGCTTTGCGCCTCTCTCGGTCTTGCTCTGGGAGCCCTGGGCATAGGAGGCGTTCTTATAGCCACCTCCCTTATAAGCGGCGGAGCGGCGGCGGTGGGACTTGCGGCCGGAAAGCTGAAAAAAGACGATCTAAGGCCTTTGGGACCGTACATATGCGGGTGCGGAATATTTTATATTTTCATAGTCTGGCCTTTTTTGATATGATATGGTGATAAGTGTAAATTTCCCGTGCATTTTATGTATAATATTATATAATAGAAGAGAACCGCTATGGAAAAAAACATCCTTCTTACAATAGCATATGACGGCTCCGGATTTTCCGGGTGGCAGAAGCAGCCCGGAGTCCTTACGGTACAGGGCTGTATCGAAGAGGCCCTTTCCCGTCTCTGCGGAGAGAAGATACAGATTAACGGCACCAGCAGAACGGATGCGGGAGTACATGCCCGGGGACAGAGAGCCTCCTTTAAGACGGACCTTAAGCTTCCTATCGAAAGACTTCCCATGGTCATTAACAATATGATGGCCTCGGGAGAAAAAAGCTCCTTTCAGATATCGCCTGTGAGAATTACGGCGGCTGAGGAAAAGCCCTCCGGATTTCACGCCAGGTTCGACGCTGTAGGGAAGAAGTATATATACAGAATAAGGGACGGCGGTAATTACGATGTGTTCAGAAGGAATTACTTCTATCAGATAAGAGACGCCCTTAATATTGAAGCCATGAAGGAGGCGGCGTTTTTTTTAAAGGGGACCGGAGATTTTAAGTCCTTTGAGGCTTCCGGGGGGACTCCCCGAAAAACCACTGTAAGAACCATATACGGGCTTGAAATAAAAAGCCGGGAGGATAAAAAGGGAAGAACCGTGGAAATTCACATAAAGGGAGACGGATTCCTTTACAATATGGTGAGAATAATAGCGGGAACCCTTGTTGAAGCGGGAAGAGGGGACATAGCTCCCGGCCATGTGAAGTCTGTTATGGAGGCGAGAGACAGAAGGGCCGCCGGACACACGGCGCCCCCCTGGGGACTGTGCCTTGAAGAGGTTTACTACAGTGAGGAGCAGTTAAAATAAAAACGGGAAAAGGAGAACGGGTATGGACAACAGACCTACATGGGATGAATATTTTATGGAGATGGCCGAGCTTACGGCAAAGAGGTCCACGTGTCTTAGAAGAAACGTGGGAGCTGTAATAGTGCAGGACAAGCATATAATAGCCACAGGCTATAACGGAGCGCCCAAGGGGCTTGAGCACTGCGGAGAGAGAAAAGGGGGATGTCTCAGGGAGCAGCTGGGGATACCCTCCGGAGAAAAGCACGAGCTGTGCAGGGCTCTTCACGCGGAGCAGAACGCTATAATACAGGCGGCAACCCTGGGACAGAGCATAGAAGGCGCCACCATCTACATAACGCATCAGCCCTGCGTAATATGCGCCAAGATGATAATAAACGCCGGCATAAGCAGAATCGTGGTAAAGGAAGGATATCCTGACGAATTGTCAGTGGAGATACTCAGGGAAGCCGGACTGAAAATAGTAATGTTAGGAGAATAAAAGTGACAGCTACCAGTATAGAGCTGTGGGGGCCGTTTCTTACGGCAGCCGCTGTGGCGGCCTTTCTGACCCCCGCGGCAATATGGATCGCGCCGAAAATAGGAGCTATGGACATTCCCAAGGATGAGCGGCGTGTGCACAAAAGGCCCATGCCCCGTTTCGGGGGAGCCGCCATATTTGTGGGTATGATGACCGGCCTGGCTCTCTTCCTTCTGGGGGAGGAAGGCGTAGGCAGCGCCATGGTGGGATGCTCCATGATATACATTCTGGGACTGGTGGATGATCTGGTTAACCTGAAGCCCCCTGTAAAGCTGGCGGGACAGATCCTGTGCGCCGTAGCCGTGTACGCCTCAGGACTGAGAATAGAATTTGTCACCAATTACTTCGGCCCCGGCAACATGGCCTTCGGAGATTTCGCGTGTTTTATAGTTACGGTTCTGTGGCTGGTGGGAATAACCAACGCCGTAAATCTCATAGACGGACTTGATGGCCTGGCGGCCGGAATATCGGCTATTTCGGCCCTCTGCATAGGATATGTGGCCTATATACACGGCCAGTACGTATGCACCATGGCCATGATGACCATAGCGGGAGCGGCACTGGGATTTCTTCCCTATAATTTTCACCCGGCGAAGATATTCATGGGAGACAGCGGGTCTCAGCTTCTTGGGTTTTCCCTGGCTGCCTTTTCCATAATAGGAACCGTAAAGAGCGCAACTGTGGTAATAGTGGTCATACCGGCTCTGGTGCTGGGACTGCCTATATTCGACACGGCCTTTGCCATAGTGCGAAGGCTTATCAGGAAGCAGCCTATAGGAAGAGGCGACAAGGAGCACCTTCATCACAGAATAATGAAGGCGGGCTTCGGACAGAGAAGAGCCGTCATGCTCATGTACTGTATAAGCGGTATAATGGGCATAGTCGCAGTACTTTACAGCAGGGGATATGTAATAGAATATATAGGACTGACGGCTGTGGCCATAATGCTGGTATACGTGCTTCTTTCCGATACGGGAAACAGAAACGTCAGCATAAGGGCCAGCAAAATAAAGCGGGAAGAAAGGAACATAGATGACAGCGGAGAAGGACCTGAATCAGAAGATAAAAAACACTGAGCTTATGAGAAACCTGGGGAGGGTTGCTCTCCCCATAGCCCTCCAGAGCCTTATAGGCTCAAGCCTTAACCTTATAGACAACCTGATGGTGGGAAGTCTGGGAGAGCTGGAGCTTAACGCGGTGGGCGTTTCCGTACAGATCTTTTTCATATACTGGATGCTCCTCTACGGGTTTTCCGGAGGAGTGGCGACATTTATCTCCCAGTTTTACGGAGTGGGAGACTTTAAAAACATAAGAAGAACCACGGGCCTGGCTGTTACAGTTGCTCTCAGCGCGGGTCTCGTGTTTTTTGTCGCGGCCATGATTTTTCCTCACGGGATACTGAGAATATTCACAAGGTTTCCGGAGGTTATAGATACGGGAGTGGATTATGTAAGGTGGTGCGCCCCTACTTTTATTCTTCTGGCCGTGACTCAGTCCTTTACCATAGCTCTCAGAGCCACTCAGCAGACGAGGCTTCCTCTCTACGCCAGCGCCACGGCTCTGGCCGTCAATACGGTCCTCAACTACATGCTTATTTTCGGAAAGTTCGGCTTTCCTCAGCTGGGAGTCGCGGGAGCGGCTATTGCGACATCCATAGCCAGGCTCATAGAGATGTGTCTCATACTCTACATGGTATTTGGCAGAAAGAACGTCATAGCCGGCAGACTGGGAGAGTTTTTCAGCTATAATCGGAAGCTTGCGGTCAGGGTTATAAAAAACGCGGTTCCAACCACCATAAACGAAACTCTGTGGGGTCTTGGGACCTCCATGTACGTGGCTGCCTTCGCCAGAATAGGAATAACCGCCGGCGCGGCCATACAGGCGTGCAACACCATAAACAACCTTTTTACTCTGGCGGCCTTCAGTATAGGGGACGCCATACTCATACTGGCGGGACAGAAGCTGGGAGAGGGAAAGAAGGAGGAGGCCTTCGAAATGTCGGCGAAAATGATAAAGATGGGTCTTGTGGTGGGAGTTCTTATGGGAGTCGGAATCATCCTTCTGGGAGAGCCTATACTGAGCCTCTTTACCTTTACCCGGGAAGGAGCCGACTATGCCGGGAAGATTCTCATAGTCTACGGCGCCGCCCTCTGGCTTACCCTTTATAACGCCATGCACATAACGGGAACTCTCAGATGCGGCGGAGATACAAGATACGCCATGTTTACGGAGACAGGCACGGTGTGGCTCATAGGAGTGCCTCTGGCCTTTATAACCTCCCTCTGGCTGGGATGGCCAATATACTTTGCTGTAATAGCCGTAAAAGCGGAGGAGGTGGTAAAGGGAATAATCCTCACGAGACGGTATTTCAGCAGAAAATGGCTCAATAACGTCATACACGATATAGGGAATGATCAGACCACAAGATTGTAATTTTATGCTGTATACAAAATCCTTTAAAATACATAAAATCCCTTTAAAATATTGAAGAATCAAGGTTAATAAAAGATTAAATTTTCAAAAAGTATTTTACAATTACAGCAAATAGATGTATAATTGGTACAATGGGCGCAGATTTCGAATGAGATTAAACCCATGGATTCAAAAGGAGATGAACGCGATTGACTTACGTTATCGGAGCTGTAGCGGGACTGCTTTTCGGAGGGGTTATAGGACACCTTAAGAACCTTTTCATATGGCAGAGCTACATGAAAAAAGACGCGGCGGGAAAGCTGAAGGGAAACGGCATGGGCGAGCTTTACACAAGATTTCTCGTAAGCTTCGGAGTCAATGTGGCTTCGCTGCTGGCAGCATTTCTCATGAGAAATATAGTTCCTTTTGACGGTATCGCCTTTATCATAGGAACGGCCATCGCACTGAGCGTTATGAACAAGGTGCTGGCCGGCAGACAGAAAAAAATGGAAAACATGCAGAAGGAGGTCGGTGAAGGATGATGGAAACTCTCGAATCCGTCGGTATAACAGGCGGTATGCTAACCAGCGCGGCTATTACCATAGCTGTGTGTCTTGTTTCATTCATAGCCGGAAGACGCCTGCAGGTGGTGCCTTCGGGACTTCAGAATTTTGTGGAATGGGCCGTAGGAAGCCTGTATAACTTCTTTAAGGGAATAATGGGAGAGGAAACCTGTAAAAGGTATTTCCCTCTTATAGGAACCCTGTTCATATACATACTTCTGTGCAACTATACGGGGATGCTGCCCGGCTCGGGGCACATTCCGTGGCTGGAGGCGCCTACGGGATCCATAAACTGTACGGCCGCCATGGCTATTATCGTTTTTTTCACAATACACATAGAGGGAATAAGGTCTCATCACGGAGGAAGCTATTTTAAAAAGCTTTTAAAGCCGTTTGCATTCCTTCTTCCTCTTATGATACTTGAGGAGCTGGTGAAGCCTATTTCACTGACCCTGAGGCTTTACGGAAACATCTTCGGCGAGCATACTGTAACGGCGTCATTTTTCGACCTGGTGCCTATAGGGCTGCCGGCGGTGATGCAGGCCCTTTTCGTGCTGATGGGTCTCATTCAGGCACTCGTTTTCTCTCTTCTGGCGGCTATATATATAAAGGAAGCCCAGCCTGAGGAGGAGCACCTGTAAGAACCGGGACAGCCGGTATAAATACGTTAAAAAGCGCGGGGCGCGGGCCCATGTGCTTTGAATATATGAATTACAAACATGAAAGGAGAAACAGTTATGGGAGGTTTAATAGCATTAGGAGCAGGCTTAGCGATAGGATTGGCGGCAATAGGCCCCGGAATCGGCATGGGAACCGCGGCGGGAAAGGCTCTTGAGGGAATGGCAAGACAGCCTGAAGCAGCGGGAATGCTTCGTACAAACATGATCTTATCCTTCGCGTTTATGGAATCTCTGGCAATCTACGGTCTTCTGATCGCTTTCCTGCTGTTTGCACAGATCTGATGCCGGGAAAGGTATTATGGCGTAAGAAGCAGAGTTATTAAAATCTGGAACGGAAGGAAGGCAGTGTTATGGTTGAAGCATTGGGAATAAGTTTGACAGAGTTTATATTTTACGTGATCAACTTCCTCTTACTGGTAGGAGGGTTGACCAAGTTTTTGTATAAGCCTTTTTTGAATGTTCTCAACAGCAGAAAGCAATCCATCCAGGACGCTCTTGACGATGCGGCCCTTCTTAACAGAAAGGCCGATGAAAAGATGGAAAATTACAACAAGCGTATAGCCAACGCCGAGGCCGAGGGCAGAGAAATTATCAAGGAAGCCAAGATAAAGGCTGACGCTCAGGCGCGAAAGATAGTGGAGGACGCCAATAAGCAGGCGGGACAGATTATGTCCAGGGCTCAGGAAAACATAGAGCGTGAAAAGGAAAAGGCCATGGAAGAAATGCGTCATGAAATAGCGGCTCTGGCTATTCTTGCGGCCGAGAAGATCGTGGAGAAGGAGATACAGAATATAGGACAGGAAGCTATAGTTGATGATGTTATCAGACAGGCGAGGAGTAACGGATGGCAGAATTAACCGTTGATTTAACATATGGAACCGCCCTCTTTGAGGCGGCCGGAGAAGTGGGAAAAAAGGAAGTCATCATGGAGGAAGCGGAGGAGCTTCTCCAAGTTCTCGAGGAGGAGCCTGAGCTGAAAGCCTTTATGGATTACCCTGCCATATCCGCTGAGGAAAAGAAGCGGGTTCTCGGCAATATCTTCGAGGGAAAGCTCTGCGAAGAGCTTCTGAATTTCCTGTACATACTCGTAGATAAGAGGAGAACCGCGGGTCTCCCTAAGATGATCAAGGTATACAAACGCCTTGCCGACCGGGAGGATGGAGTCTCCTACGGTACGGTCTACTCGGTAATTCCTCTTTCCCAGGACAGGATCAGGGAGCTGGAAGAGGAAACTTCCAAGCTTATGCGAATAAATGTAAAGCTTGAGAACAAAATTGATCCCAACCTGATAGGAGGCATAAAGGTTCTGGTTGAAGGGAAGATAATAGACGCCTCTGTCAGAAAGAAATTTGACGATCTTGAAAGTCAAATTAATTAAACTCAGGGAGGAAAGGAAATGAATTTAAGACCGGAAGAAATAAGCGCAGTCATAAAAGAACAGATAAAAAACTATAAAAACCAGCTGGACATTTCTGATTTCGGTACGGTTATCCAGGTAGGAGACGGTATTGCCAGAGTTTACGGTCTGGAAAACTGTATGGCGGGAGAACTGCTTGAGTTTCCGGGAAACGTCTACGGAATGGCCCTTAACCTGGAGGAGGACAACGTGGGAGCCGTTATACTGGGTGCCGATCAGGAAATAAAGGAAGGCGACATAGTAAAGCCCACGGGAGCCGTAGTTGAGGTGCCTGTAGGCGATGAGATGCTGGGCCGCGTGGTAAATGCCCTGGGGCAGCCTATAGACGGCAAGGGGCCTGTTATGACAAAGGAAAGACGCCCTATTGAATGCCCGGCTCCGGGAGTTCTTCAGAGAAAATCGGTAAATCAGCCACTTCAGACGGGAATCAAGGCCATAGACTCCATGATCCCTATAGGAAGAGGCCAGAGAGAGCTGATAATAGGAGACAGACAGACGGGAAAAACCGCCATAGCCATAGATACAATTTTAAATCAGAAGGGTGAGGACGTTATATGTATATACGTTGCCATAGGACAAAAGAATTCCACTGTGGCTCAGCTTGTGCAGAACCTGACGGACAGGGGAGCCATGGACTACACCATAGTGGTATCGGCGACAGCCTCTGACGTGGCGCCTCTTCAGTACATCGCCCCTTATGCCGGCTGCTCCATAGGAGAAGCCTTCATGTATCAGGGAAAGGACGTACTGATAATATACGACGATCTTTCAAAGCACGCCGTGGCCTACAGAGCCATGTCCCTGCTTCTGAGAAGACCGCCGGGAAGAGAAGCTTATCCCGGAGACGTATTCTATCTTCACTCCAGGCTTCTTGAGAGAGCGGCGAAGCTTTCGGATGAGCTGGGCGGCGGATCCCTTACCGCCCTGCCTATTATAGAAACTCAGGCGGGAGATATTTCTGCCTACATACCTACAAACGTAATATCCATAACAGACGGACAGATATTCCTGGAGTCCGAGCTGTTTTTCTCGGGACAGAGGCCTGCAGTAAACGCGGGTATATCCGTGTCCCGTGTAGGAGGAAACGCTCAGATAAAAGCCATGAAAAAGGTTTCCAGCACGGTAAAGCTGGAGCTGGCTCAGTACAGAGAGCTGGCCAGCTTCTCCCAGTTCGGATCCGACGTGGATCAGGATACGAAGAACAGACTGGATCACGGCCGGATGCTCATGGAGATATTAAAGCAGCCTCAGTACAGCCCTATTCCTGTTGAAAAACAGGTAATGATACTGTACGCCGCCATAAATCATCATCTGTCGGACATTGAGCTGGAGGACATAAAGAAATTCGAAAGAGAATTCTATGAATTCATGGATGAGCAGTACAGAGAAGTGGGAGAGAGCATAAAGGCTGAAGGCCAGATAAGCGAAGACGTGGAAGAAAAGCTGAAGGAAGCCATAGATGTTTTCAAAAAGGAATTTTTGAAAAATGCCGTATAGAAAGACTCCCGCGGTAAGCGGAAATAAATTTTTAATGGAGGAGGTGTGAGAATGGCTGACAGTATGCAGGCCATAAAGAGGCGAATAAGAAGCGTCACCAGTACCGAGCATATAACCAACGCCATGAAGCTGGTGTCGGCGGGAAAGCTGAGAAAGGCAAAGGCGATTTTTGAAAAAACCAATGAAAACTCACACTATATAACCCATACCATAGCTGAAATTTTCAACAGCAGCCAGGAAATCCCCGATAAATACCTGGCCGGAAACAGAGAAATAAAGACCACCTGCTATATAGTTGTTACCAGCAGCAGGGGTCTCTGTGGAGGGTTCAACAGCAATATACTCAAGGAAGCCCAGAGGGAAATAGACGCCGACTGGGAGGAACCCTACATATTCGCCATAGGCTCAAAGGCGAAGGAGTATTTTGAGAAGAGGGGTCACAAGATATGCGGAGACTATCTGGCGCCTCCTGAAAACATCTCATTCCTCGAAACGAGAGAAATGAGCAGACCTATAATAGAAATGTACAACAGCGGCGAGATAGACGAAGTGGTCCTCATATACACGTCCTTTATAAGCTCCATGGAGCAGGAGGTAAAGAACGTTACCCTTCTGCCTTTTGAGATCGAAAGGGATCCGGAGATCATAAGGGATACCAAGCAGGTGGAATACGAGCCGTCGGTTGAGGAGGTATTCAACTATCTGGTGCCCAAGTACGTGGAAATGATGATATACGCCGCCGTGGTTGAGTCGGCCACATGTGAGCACGCGGCGAGAAGAATGGCGATGGAAAACGCCACGGACAACGCCAGAGAAATGCTGGGACAGCTTTCACTTTATTACAACAGAGCCAGACAGTCGGCTATTACCGACGAGATAATAGAGATCGTCGCCGGTTCCGAGGCGCAGAAATAGGAGGCGAAAATGAACAAGGGAATAATACATCAGATAATAGGTCCTGTAATAGATATAAAGTTCAGGGAAGAGGAGATGCCCGAGCTGCTCAACGCGGTGGAGATAGATTTTGAAGGAAGAAGAATCGTCACCGAGGTAGCTCAGCATGTAGGAGACGATGTGGCCAGGTGCATAGCTCTTTCCTCTACCGACGGTCTTAAAAGAGGCATGGAAGCCACGGACACGGGCGAACCCATAAAGGTTCCGGTGGGGAAGGAAGTCCTGGGAAGGATGTTCAACGTTATAGGAGAGACCATAGATGAAAAGGGCGCTGTGGAAAGCGAGCTGAAGGCGTCAATACACAGAGCGGCGCCCGCCTTTGAGGAGCAGGACACATCGGCTCAGATATTTGAAACGGGAATAAAGGTAATAGACCTTATAGCTCCGTATACCAGAGGCGGTAAGGTAGGACTCTTCGGAGGAGCCGGAGTAGGAAAAACCGTACTCATACAGGAGCTGATAAACAACATAGCCAAGGAGCACGGAGGAATATCCGTATTCGCCGGAGTAGGCGAGAGGACGAGAGAAGGAAACGACCTCTACTACGAGATGATAGAATCGGGAGTTATAAACAATACCGCCATGGTATTCGGACAGATGAACGAGCCTCCCGGGGCAAGAATGAGGGTAGCCCTTACGGGACTGACTATGGCGGAATATTTCAGAGATCAGGAAAATCAGGACGTACTTTTATTTATAGATAACATATTCAGATTTACTCAGGCAGGCTCCGAGGTATCGGCTCTTCTGGGAAGAGTTCCTTCGGCCGTAGGCTATCAGCCTACCCTTGCCACTGAAATGGGCGCGCTTCAGGAGAGAATAACCTCCACCAAGAAGGGCTCCATAACATCGGTACAGGCCGTATACGTGCCTGCCGACGACCTTACGGACCCTGCGCCGGCGACTACCTTCGCCCATCTGGACGCCACCACGGTGCTTTCAAGGGCCATAACGGAGCTGGGTATATACCCGGCGGTGGATCCTCTGGAATCCACCTCAAGAATTATGGATCCTCTCATTCTGGGTGAGGAGCATTACAATACGGCCAGAGGAGTCCAGGAGGTTCTTCAGAGATACAACGACCTTCAGGATATAATAGCCATACTGGGTATGGATGAGCTTTCCGATTCCGACAAGCTTATAGTATCCAGGGCCAGAAAAATACAGAGATTCCTTTCTCAGCCTTTCAGCGTCGCATCTCAGTTTACGGGAATGGAAGGCAAGTATCTGCCGCTTAAGGAGACTATAAGAGGCTTTAAGGAGGTGCTGGAAGGAAAGCACGATGAGATACCTGAGCAGCTGTTCCTGTTCGCGGGAGGCATAGACGAAGTAGTTGAAAAATACGAAGCTAGCAAGAAGCAGTGAGGTGAGGAATTATGGCCAACAGTGTTAAACTGGAGATAATGACACCTTCCAAAATGTTCTACAGAGGAGATGTGGAGCTTGTAATAGTCAGGACCCTTGAAGGTGACGAAGGCTTCATGTACGGTCATTCCTGGGCGTGTAAGCTTCTTGATATAGGAGGGCTGTGGCTGCAGGAAAAGGGCGCCCCAAGGGGCGATTTCAGAGTCGCCGCCGTGGCGGGAGGCTTCATAGACGTAAAGGACAGCATAGTAATCTACACAGACGCGGTGGAGTGGAAGGAAGATATAGACATGGAAAGAGCTCTCAGCGAAAAGGCCAAGGCAGAGGACTGGCTGAGGAAAAATGAAGAGAGCGGAGACCCTAACGATGTAATAAAGGCCAAAATAGCTATCTTAAAGGCCATAACAAGATCAAAGGTGGCTGAAGGCAATATGATAAAGCGAGGATAAGCGCCTGACTTAACCATAAAAGCCCTTTACAGCCAAAGGGCTTTTTAATTTGAAAAATTTTGGAAATTGTTGTAGGTACAACAGATTTTCGCGGACACTCATTTTAAAATAGAAATCAGAAACAATAGTAGTGCTTATTGTTTTGATTTCTGACAAGGGTCGGCAGCAGGAGAATATCCTGTTTCCGACCTTCCCTCTTTTTTGGCGGCAAAGGATGGCCGGAAAATAAAATATTGTATATACAACATTTTATTGACGATCATCATGGTATCATATATAGGATATAAAAGCATTTCAACCGGACGGTATTTATGGGATATTTCGATACGGACAACATCAGAGATTCGGCGCTGTTTAAAGGATTGACGCCGGAGGAGTTTGACAATATCTTTGACAGACTTATGATCTTTAAAAAAAGCTACACCAAAAAGGAAGTGATCATGAGACAGGGAGATATTGTGAAAAATATCGGAATAATAGAAAACGGAAGCGTAACGGGGACGAAATACCATTATGACGGAAGCGCCCAGATAATAAAAATGCTGGGGGAAAACGACATTGTGGGAATTGAAGCCGTTCATTCCACATTTCTGACAAGTCCTTGCACTCTGACAGCCGATTCATACGTCACCATAGTCTTTTTCTCATATCAGGATCTCTTCGAGCCGGCCCTTCTTACTGATCGCTGCAGAGATCTCCTCTATCAGAACGTTATAAACATCCTCTCGGACGAAAATATAAAGATGATGTACAAGACGGATGTCCTTTCCAGAAGAACTCTCAGAGAAAGAGTCACCACCTATCTGAGTATCATCAGAGAAAAGCGGGGCAGCGATACCTTTGACATAGGAATGACACAGGAGCAGTTTGCTCAGTATCTCTGCGTCAACAGGAGCGCCCTTTCCAAGGAGCTTAACGCCATGAGGCGGGAAAAGCTCATTGATTTCAGAAAAACGGTGTACACCATAAAAAAATAAAGCAGGATAAGCTATGATAACAGCAAAAAAATAAAAGCTGCTGTTGCACATATAACATATATTTTTGCCTTCCGCTGATACTATAGCCCTATATGTTGAAAGGAAGGTGAAATTATGACAGAATACAGAAATTACATTGGAGGCAGATGGCAGGAGGCTCTGTCGGGAAAGACCGCGGAGATTATAAATCCGGCCACGGGAGAAAGCCTTGGCGCGGCGGCCTGCGGCGGAAGAGAGGATGCCAGAATGGCCATAGAGGCGGCTGACAAGTCCTTTTACAGCGACGGAGTATGGAGGAGGATGTCGGCTCAGGACAGGGGAGATATTCTTCTGAAGGTAGCCGATGAAATGGAAAAGGAAAAGGATAATCTGGCCCGCCTGGAATCCATGAATCAGGGAAAGCCTCTCAGAGAAGCCGAATGCGATGTGGACGACGCTGTCCACTGCTTCAGATACTACGCGGGTCTTATAACAAAGCCTCAGGGAGGAATATACGATGTAAATCAGGGCTTCGGAAGAATGCACTCCTACATGGTTCACGAGCCCATAGGCGTGTGCGCTCTCATTACACCGTGGAATTATCCTCTTCTCATGTCCGTGTGGAAGCTGGCTCCGGCTCTGGCGGCGGGAAACAGCGTTATTCTCAAGCCTGCCTCGGTGACTCCCGCCACATCTGTTAAAATGTTCGAGATACTTGAAAGGACGGGAATCCCTGAGGGAGCGGCCAACCTTGTGCTGGGGCCGGGAGGCTCTGTGGGAAGCGAGCTGGTGGAGAACATCAATGTGGATATGATAGCCTTTACGGGAAGCACGGAGGCAGGGCAGCAGATAGCCCGGGCATCTGTGGGAAATCTCAAGAAAACAGGCCTTGAGCTGGGAGGAAAGTCTCCTAATATAATCTTTGCTGATTCTGATCTGGAGCAGGCTGTAGAGTGGGCTATGATAGGAATCTTCATGAACCAGGGTGAAATCTGCTCCGGAGGCTCGAGAATACTCATCGAAAGCTCCATGCACGACAGATTCGTTTCCCGCCTTGTGGAAAGGGCCGAGGCCATGACCATAGGAAATCCCCTGGAAAATCCCGATATAGGAGCCATGGTTTCCGAATCCCATATGAACAAGGTGCTGGAGTACATAGAAACAGGAAAAAAGGAAGGCGCTATATGCCTGTGCGGAGGAAAGCGCTGCACAGAGGGGAACTGCGAAAAGGGCTTCTTTATAAGACCTACTGTCTTTGACGGCTGCGATTCCTCCATGACAATAGTAAGGGAGGAGATCTTCGGGCCTGTGGTAACGGTTCAGACCTTTGACAGCGAGGAGGAGGCTGTAAGGATGGCCAACGACACCAGATACGGGCTGGCGGGAGCCGTATTCACCAGGGATATTACCAGAGCCATGAGAGTTATCAAAGAGGTGAGAGCGGGAATTACCTGGATCAACTGCTACAATCCTTGCTTTAATGAAGCGCCGTGGGGCGGATATAAGATGTCAGGAACAGGAAGAGAGCTGGGAATACACGGACTTGAGGAATATCAGGAAATAAAGCAGATCAATATCAACCTGGAGGAGGGCCCGGTAGGCTGGTATAAGTAAAAGTCTTTTAATTAAGAATAAGAAAACAAAAAAGTAAGCGATTTAAAGCAAAGTGATAGCGAAAAATGTTATATCCACAACACAATTCCTCCCTTTTGATTTTGTATAATTAATAAGAAAATTACAGAATATTCCCGCTTATGGCGGGACAGCCCAAAGGAGGGAAAATATGATAGGAAAAAAAGTAATCTTAAGAGTAAGGATGAGCTCAGGAGAGGCTCATTACGCAGGCGACCTGGTAAACGGCTCCCACATACTGGATTTCTGGGGAGACGTGGGAACTGAACTGGCCATTCGTCTTCATGGAGACGAGAGTCTTTTCGTAGGGTATGAGAACGTTCGTTTTACAGCGCCTGTTTACGCGGGAGATTACATGGAGTATCACGGCTGGATAGAAAAAAAGGGCAACACGTCCTTTACCTGCAAATTTGAAGCATACAAGTACATAACCCTTTCCCGTGATCCTGACCTGGCCATATCCGCTGCAGACGTTCTCGAAGAGCCTGTGCTCTGCGGAGAAGCTACAGGAACTCTGGTGGTTAAAAAGGAATTCCAGAGAGGCGTTCAGGATCCGGCCTTTAAATAGAGAAGGGAGAATTGATAACTGATGCTTGTGCAGGAAAAAATAGAAAGAGCGCGGGAAGCCTTTCGCCAGATCAGCGGATATACGCAGGAGCAGGTGGATGAGCTTGTATATGAAAGCGCCAAGATAATATATGAAAACGCGGAGCCTCTGGCGGAGCTGGCTGTAGAGGAAACGGGGCTGGGAAGCGTCAGAGACAAGATCGGCAAGAATACAGATACAGCTGCTGTCTTCTGGGAATATCTCAAGGATAAGAAATCGGTGGGCGTAATAAACGAAATTCCCGAGCAGGGAGTTATAGAGGTGGCTCACCCCGTAGGAGTAATAGGGGCCATAACTCCTGCCACAAACCCTACGGTAACGCCTCTGGGTAATTTTATGCACGCCCTTAAGGGTAAGAACTCCCTGGTCATTTCTCCGGCTCCGAGAGCGGAAAAAACCACAACGAGAACCGTTGAGCTTATTCGACAGGCTCTGGAAGCAAAGGGCGCGCCCGCGGACCTTATACAGGTAATAGAGAACACTACCATAGAGAAATCCGTAGAGCTTATGAAGGACTGCGATCTGGTAATAGCCACAGGCGGACCGGGTCTCACAAAGGCAGCCTATTCCAGCGGTACACCCGCCTACGGCGTAGGCCCGGGAAATCCTCCTGTTATTCTGGACAGGGGATATGATCTCGATGAAGCGGCCAGACTGTCTGTTATAGCGGTAGGCAGCGACAACGGCATATTATGCGACGGCGACAACCTTCTTCTCTATCCTCGTGAAGAGGAAGATGACTTTTTCCAGGCGCTGAAAAAGGAAGGCGTTGTAATCTTCAGAGACGAAGAGGATGTGGACAAATTCCGAAAAGTCCTCTTTAAGGACGGAAAGCTTAACGCCGGTCTGGTGGGAAAAGACGCGGCGACCATAGCCGAAGCTGCCGGTGTTTCCATTCCTCAGGGAAACAGCATCATAGGTCTCAAAACAGAGGCCGTAGGTGAAAAGGAGGTTCTAACAAAGGAGATAATGGGACCTGTGGTTATCCTCAAGGAATACGACACCTTTGAAGAGGCCGTGGATATGGCGGTGAAAAACATGGAGGAATCAGGCGGTATAGGACATACCGCGGGACTCTTTACAAAGGATAACAGCCACGTGGTATACGCGGGAGAGCGCATACCTGTTGCCAGGCTTCTCATAAATCAGCCTACACCTGACGCCTGGGGACCGGCTACCAACGGCCTTTCCCCTGCTGTGTCCGAGGGCTGCGGCACCTGGGGCAACAATATACTGTCGGGAAATGTGGACTACATACACATGGTAAATGTGTCAAAGGTGTGTATGCCTCTTGATGTCGAGGCTCCCGATGCCGCCCGGGTATTTTCAAAGTAATTTAAAGAAGCCAAGGGCAGACAGCATAAATAAATCTTCTGTGAAACCGGCGGCCGGGTTTTCCCGGCCGCCGGTTTTAAGCTGGCTTCGTGACCTGGGGAGCAGGCGGCGGGAAGCTAAAAAAAAGAGAAGATCAGAACCGCCGCCCTGTAGGCCCCAAAGGAAAGAAGCCATGCCAGAGAAAACTCAAGGCAGACGGACAGAGCTGTGACAGAGAGGCTGCCCGTCTGCTTTTTCATTGCAATGAGAGAAGGAAGACAAGGGATGTAGAGTATGCAGAAGAGAAGAAAGGAAAAGCCTGAGGGAGGAGTGAAAATTTCGGAAACAGACGCGCCGCTGCCTTCTGTAAGGACGGAAAGGGTTCCAGCTACAGCCTCCTTTGCCGACAGTCCGCTTATAATGGCGGCCGCGGCTCTCCAGTCGCCGAAGCCCAGAGGAGCGAAGAGGGGAGAGATGAAGCTTCCCAGATGGGCCAGAAGGCTTTCGTCGGGAGAAGAGGCTTTCTCAAAGCCGGGACCCAGATTTTCCAGAAGCCAGCAGACGGCTGAAGCCGCGAGGATAACTGTAAAGGCCTTTTTTACAAAATCCAGGGCGCTTTTTAAAGCGCAGCGGAAGGCCTCCCTGAGCGACGATGCTGTTATGGCGGAGGCAGGGCCGAAAGGCGGGGTAAAGGCCGGAGGCGGAGAAGCCTTTGGGGCGAGCCTTTTTAAAACGGCCGCCATAAGGAGCAGGGCTGCCGTATCGCACAAAAGCAGAAGAATAAGCGCCGCGCCTTCCCGTCCCGGAAAGAGAGAGGAGCAGAGGAGGACGCATACGGGCAGCTTGGCGCCGCAGGGCATAAGGGGAATCAGCAGGATGGCCCTCAGCCCCGGGCTTCTTTCTCTCAGAGCTCCGGCTGACGCTATGGCGGGCACGGCGCAGCCGAAGCCCATTATAAGAGCGGGGAGGGCCTCTCCCGAAAGACCGAACCTTCTCATCAGAGGATCTGAAATTATGGAAAGCTCCCTGAGAATGGGACTTTCGCCAAGGAGGGAAAGACAGAAAAAAAGCAGAGCTATTGAAGGGACAAAGGAGAGAACGCTTATTACTCCCGGTAAAATTCCCTCTGTAATCATACGGATTATCTCAAGGCCAGCGCCGGAAGCGAAGGCGGAGCCTTCGGCGGCCCGGGAGGCCGAGGAAACGAAAAGCTCTCCCAGGCGGCTGAAAAAAGGCGCGGTAAGGCCGAAGGTGAGAAAAAATACGGCTGCTACAGCTAAAAGAGCCTTTGCTCCGGTGAGAAGGATGGAAATTTTCAAGAAAGCTCGCCTCCTGAAGAAAACTTTACCAAAAAAGTCAACAAACCGCTTTTAAATTTCCCCGCCTGTGGTATAATATACTGACATTCAGGGATCATACCTTAGAATTTATGAGAGCATAATGGGAAAGATGACATGAAGTTAAGGAGGAGCCATATGGAAAGAACTTTCAGAATAGGGCCCATAAGACCGCCCAGTGAAGCGGACAGTCTTCTGCTTCAGGTGACCAACGGCTGCACCTGGAACAAATGCAAATTCTGCCAGCTTTACAAGCATACCAGGTTCAGAGCCTACAGCGCGGACAGCATTAAAAAAGATATAGACAATATGGTATATCAGGCGGAAAAGGTAAAGAAATATAAGAAGGACGACGGCACATGGGATATAGACGGAATAAACTCCCTGCTTTCTGAGGGGAGTCAGGAGGAAAGAGAATGTCTATACATGGTCGCCAACTGGCTTGTAAAGGGAGGGGAAAACGTTTTCCTCCAGGATGGAAACACCACCGCCTTAAGCAGCGGCAGGCTTTCCGACGTACTGATATACCTGAAAAAGGCCTTTCCGGAAATAAAGAGGATAACCTCCTACGGCAGAGCGGAAAACCTGGCCAAGGTAAGCGCCGAGGAATACGCCGAGCTTAAGGAGGCCGGTCTTGACAGAATCCACTCCGGCTTTGAATCCGGATCCGATGAGGTTTTAAAGAAAATAAACAAGGGAGTGACCTCCGATGAGGAAATAAGAGCGGGAAAAAACATCAAAAAAGGAGGCATCGAGCTCTCCGTGTATTTCATGCCCGGAGTCGGAGGAAGGGAGCTTACCGGGGAAAACGCCAGAGGCACAGCCCGAGTGGTAAACGAAACCAACCCTGATTTTCTCAGAATAAGAACCGCCGCCGTAAAACCGGGGACAGAGCTTTATGAGGATTTTTTAAAGGGCGATTTTATACTGTGCAGCGACGACGAGAAGCTGATGGAAATAAGAACCGTCATAGAGCTGGCGGATAAGGTGGATACCAGGCTGGTAAGCGATCATATAATAAATCTTCTCCAGGGAGTGAGGGGAAGGATGATCGGGGACCGCGATAAAATGCTGGCGGTAATCGACGGATACCTTGAGAGCTCCCCGGAGGAAAAAATGATGTTTCAGGCGGCCAGGAGAATGGCCATGGTAACAAGTCCCAAAGAGATGGAGAGGCTTCCTCAGCGGGAAAAGACCATAATAAAGCAGATGGTGGATTCCGCAAAGGATGGTCCTTACGAATGGGAGATTAGGATGAACAGCCTTATAAGCAGATATATATAGGGAGAACCGCGAAATCAGCCTTAATAATATGACCGCAAACCCATTTTGGGAGGTTTCCTTTTCCAGAGAAATGCTGTCTCAAAAATAAGAAACAATATCACAAATGAAGCATAAGTGTGAGAAAAATCTAACATTTTCCCCCTTTTTGCTGAAAAATCT
>DVMP01000067.1 GCA_018714925.1 Candidatus Allocopromorpha excrementigallinarum | reverse complement strand
TGTGCTATATTGTAGAAAAGGACGGTGAAACGGAGAATTGATATCACTCAATGAGGCTATGGCAATATTCTCTTCACCGAACACTCTTCCTGCATGGGGATGATTGTTGAGAAACTATTACAGAAATAAATCAGTATTATGGGATTTTAGATATATAGCTATTTCATATTTAACCAAGAAGGAGAAAAAGTGATGAAAAGGATTATCGTAGCAATTGTTTCAATCGTATTCTGCTTCGGACTGGCAGCATGTGGCAGTGACGACAGTGATGATTCATCAAATGCCGAAAAGGAAAAGGTCTACGGCATAGGCGACACATGGACAGTTAATGGACAATGGAATTTAACTATCAACTCAGTAACCCCGACTGACGAACGCAATGAATTTGCTGATACAAACCCTGCCGAAGTAGTGATTATTGACTACACTTATGAAAATCTCGGATACGAAGATTCTAACGAAATAATGAACGGCTTATATTTAGACCTCGAAATGGGTCAAATAGTTGATTCCGCAGGACAGATGTGTCAGAGCTATCCTGCGTCAAGCGTTACCAAATATGCTCAGGAAACACCTGTAGGTGCGACTTGCAACGCTCAGGCAGCTATCGGGCTTACTCAGGCTGGCGGTCCTATAGAAATTACAATGAATGAATATGACGGAGACAATAACGAACAAACTGCAACGTTTAAGCTTGAATTTTAACATTTATGCAGTAAAAACAAAATCCACCACTATGTGGAGACACATATCCACTGGCGATATTCTAACCGTCGCCCGCGGTATAGGGCTGTATGAGATTATAGCCTCATGCAAACGGTATACATAGAAAACTCATAAGGAGGATAGTATTATGCCAGAAATATCAAGATTTTATGGAATAGTAATAAAAATGTTTTTCAAACCAAAAGAGCATGAGCCGAGTCATATCCACGCCCTGTACGGGGAGTATGTTGGTTGTTTCGATTTGAAGACCTTGGAAATGACCGAGGGCGACCTTCCCAGGAAGGCCCAAGAACTTGTAACCGAATGGCTTGAAAGGCACCAGAGTGAGCTACAGGAAATGTGGGACACTCAAATTATAAGGAAGCTTCCGCCATTGTAATACCAGGAGGTGATACTGTGATACCGCGAATCACGAAGCTTATACCGTTGGATGATTTAATGCTGAGGGTGACTTTCGATGATGGTAAATCCGTCCTCTACGATGTGAAGGAGGATATAAAGAATATTCCAAGCTACAAAGTTTTAGAAACTGAAACAGGCCTGTTTAAGAACGTCCGGCTTGACCCCAGCAGAACCTGCGTGTATTGGAGTGACGAAATTGACCTGCCAAGCGACGCTATTTATGAATACGGAAAACAAATCTAAAACAAAAGCCCCCGTTGCCGGGAGCTGATATACAGGGCTGAATGATACAAACCTCTTCTCGCAAAACGATTGTATCATCTCAGCCCGGATTTGCCAAAGACCTGAGAGGCGGAGGAATAAATCTCCGCCTCTTTTAAAAAGCTTAAATCTTTTAAACGTGAGGTATATTTGTATTTCGTGAAATTTCCTCAGTGAGGGCCCCTATGTCCTCAACGCTCAGGTTGTGTATATCCTTATGGCCCGTTATTCTGGCAAAGGTTCGCAGCTCTTCAAAGCATACATTAAAGTAATTGGCTACTCTTCCGGCTCCCGCCTCCATGTCAAACCTCTTTCTCAGCTCCTCGTTCTGCGTCGCTATTCCAGCCGGACATCTTCCGCTTCCGCAGTCTCTGTACTGCTGACAGCCCGCGGCAACCATGGCGGCGGACGCCACGGCAACGGCTGTAGCTCCCATGGCTATGGCCTTTGCCACATCTGAGGAAACTCTGAAGCCTCCCGTCATTATGAGATCTATGTCAGCCCCGGCCTCATCGAGAAATTTTCTCGCCCTGTAAAGAGCGAAAATTGTAGGTACGCTTGTAGCGTCTCTTATAATTTTAGGACTGGCTCCCGTAGCTCCTCCTCTTCCGTCTATGGTTATAAAATCAGGCTCAGCGAATACACAGTATTCCAGATCCTTTTCTATTTTTCCCGCGGCGATCTTTATGCCTATGGGCCTTCCTCCTGAGGATTCTCGAAGCTGATATACCAGCTCTTTCAGGTCCTCCTTAGTATTTATATCGTCAAACTTCGAAGGGCTGATGACATCCTTTCCCAGGGGCTTTTCCCTGACTGCCGCTATTTCCGGAGTTACCTTGTCTCCCGGCAAATGACCTCCCATTCCCGGCTTTGTTCCCTGTCCTATCTTTATTTCTATGGCGTCGGAGGAGGCCAGATTTTCAGGAGTCACACTGTATCTGTTAGGTACATATTCAAAAATATACTTATAGGCGGCTGCCCTTTCCTCCGGAAGAATTCCGCCTTCGCCGCTGCACATGGCGGTTCCCGCCGAGGCGCTTCCCATGGCAAGGGCGGTCTTAGCTTCTCTGGACAAGGCTCCGAAGGACATATGAGATACATACATAGGGCCTTCCAGTATCATTGGCTTCTTTGCATTTTTCCCGATAATCGTCCTGAGACTTACCTCCGTATGCTCCTCAAGAGGCGGCGGATTAAGCTGCGCCCCCAGTATTACTATATCGTCCCAGCCCGGCATCGGCAGCTGAGTCCCCATGGCCTCTATTATGGATTTTCCTCCCTTTGCCATTTCCTGTATGGCTTCCATGCACCTGTAGGAGCCTCCATGTCCGGGCGCTTTTTCCGCGCCTTCAGCCTCCAGCTTCTTAAAAACAGACGCCGGCTGTCTGCACACCGGACACTCCTTCAGGGACTCAAATGGCGCCCCTTCCTTTTCCTCATCGTATACGAATCCGCATACTCCGCACTTGTATCTTCCCATACTTTACTCCTTTCCCGCAGGATCCGGGCCTTTGAGGTCCGTCAGTTTATATCTGTTCTGCTCAGTATAGCTGCCGGCGTCTTTCTTATTGTTCTGAACACCGGGAACAGTCCGAATAAAAGGTTAAACCCGTATATCAGCCCTATGCACAGTATCAGCACAGGGACATTTACCAGGAAAAGCTGTGAAAAGTACGATATTCCCGAAAGCTTATATAAAATATACGCCATAAATACAAATCCCGGCATACTTGACATTGTAGTTATAGCCAGTATTTCTCCCATAAACATCCTGTAAATATCGCCCTTTTTCACACCTATGGCTCTGTATACTCCAACCTCCTTTACCCTTGAAAGGAAGGAGGCCCTTATCATAAGGAATATTTCTATAAAGGATATTAACAGTATAACACCTGCCATTACAACTGTCGAGAATATGGAGGACCACATTCCGTCCTTATACTCCTTTTCCGCCTCGGCGTAAACATCCACAGCGTTAACATTCTGCTCCTCAAGCTGTCTGAGGGCCGACGCCTTATTCTTCGGACATATGGTTATATTGTCCTTTGAGTTTATGAGATTATATTTTATCGTATTGCTGCTTACCAGCATAAAATCGCTGTCATAGGCGTCTGAATAATAGCCTGTTACCGTAAGGTTTGTGCCGTTTATCTTCTGGGATATGGTTCTTCCCACAGGCATATCCTCCCGGTTTTTTTCATTTACAAGCACCTGATAATCTCCCGTCGGCCAGGAGCCCCTTTCCAGCGTCACCTGGCTCTGCTTAAGTGTATAGTCGATAAACTCCGCTGAGGCTTCGCTTCCTCCGCCGCCTCCGTATCCCTCTTCATATTCGCCTTCTTCACGGCTGTTTGCCAGAAGGTTTATGAATAAGGACCTGTCGGTGTATATACACGGACTTTCTCTGTCGGCAATTCCCACTATTGTCATATCCGGCATATTGTTTACGGACACCGTCTCGCCGACAAAATCCGACGGCCGTCCGAAGCCGGCCATCTTTGTTCCCTGCTCCTCTATAACATTTTCAAGAGTAAGTCTGTCGATAACTATCTCGGAGCTGTTTTCAGGGAGCCTTCCCGATACTATATCTTTTTCCGAAAGCTTTCCGCTGTCTGAAAGGGAGCCTGTAATAACGGCCGAGTTCTGCTGAGTCTGAAAATAGTCGTCAAATTTCATATCCACAGACAGGCTGCCGTTGCCCGGCATAATGTACTCGTACTCGCCGTTCTGTTCATAAGCCAGATATTCAGCCACCTCGGGATTTTTATCCACCACCCGTATATATGACTTGTCCGCTGTTATGAATTCATCATCCGTTATATTTAAAACTCCGAATATGTTGCTTACAGCATAGGTTATAAACATGGCGGATATGAGAAATCCCAGGAGAAGAATCTTTTTCAGCACATTATAATTAAAAACCGTTTTGAAGCCCTGTCTGATCATGGAAAGAGGATTCAGAATAGATCTGTATTTTCTCTTCCCCTGTGCTCTCAGCTTTTCCGTGTCAAATCCGCTGGCAAGATATTCCTCCTTCGTTATACGTCTGTAATGATCATCGGTCAGCTCCACGCTGGAATTATCGTCCACCACCTCAACTCTGCTGTCTTGCGCCCTGTTTTCTATGTATATGTTGCCGTTTCTTATTACTATGACAAGATCAAGTCTTCCGCCGCTGTCATTGTAAAAATCAATATGATAGCTTTCCGTCTTCAGCCTTTTGTGATCTTTTATATCCTTCAGGTAGATTTTATTGTCAACTCTGTAATCCAGCTGATCTCCATGGGCGTTGACACAGTCAGATACTACCGCGCCATCCTTTATCCTTATTACTCTCGAAGCGTAAAAATCCGCCAGCTCCTCTTCGTGAGTAACGAGTATTACCAGCCTGTCCTGAGAGATGGCTTTTATTATATTCATTACCTCAAGAGTATTTTTACTGTCCAGGTTGCCTGTAGGCTCGTCGGCTATAACTATGGCCGGATCCTTTACTATGGCTCTGGCTATGCCCACTCTCTGTCTTTCTCCGCCTGAGAGCATATCGGCATACCTGTTTCTGTATCTGTACATGCCTACCTTTTCGAGAACGTAATTTACTTTTTCCTCTATCTCTTTTTTGTCTCTTACCCCGACCATTTTCAAGGCTATGGCCACGTTGTCAAAGACCGTCATATTGTCAACGAGGTTGTAGTTCTGAAAAACATAGCCTATATTGAGATTTCTTATCTGATCTATTTTACCCGTTCGTCTCTTTGTTATTCTCTGACCGTTTATGTAAACATGTCCGCTTCCCACCTTATCAAGGCCGCCTATAACATTGAGCAGTGTCGTCTTGCCGCAGCCGCTGGGTCCGAGAAGGGCTATGAGCCCCTTGTCCT
>DVMP01000066.1 GCA_018714925.1 Candidatus Allocopromorpha excrementigallinarum | reverse complement strand
CTGTCTGCTGTTTTCTGGTTCTCTCGGGAACGGCTGCCGCTGCCGGCGGAGCCGTGGCTCTTTCTCCCTTTATATTGTCTTCCTCAAATTCATCCTTTCTGCTCTCTCCGCTTCCCATAACATCCTTTCTCTCGGTGCCTGTCTTAACGGTTACATTGTAGCAGAACCTGACAAAATCCTCCTTGATAGAATTAACCATCAGCTCAAACATATCAAAGCCTTCCTGAGCGTAGGCCGCGGCCGGATCCTGTCCGCCCAGTCCTCTCAGACCGATACCGCTTTTAAGCTGGTCCATGGCGTCTATATGATCCATCCACTTGTTGTCGACAACTCTTATGAGGATCATACGTTCAACCTCTCTCAGCCTGTCTTCTCCTATTTCCGCCTCTTTTTCTCTGTACAGCTCCTCAAATTTATCGTATATTATCTGCTTCAGGCTTTCCTCATCCATGCTGCCGAAATCTTCCTCGCTGAAGCTTAGAGGAGTGAATCTCGGTGTTATCTTGGCCAGGCCCTTGTTTACAGTGTCAAAGTCCCATTCCTCAGGGAATTTTGAAGCCATGGTCACAGGGTCAACCACCTGATCTATGAGCTCGCGGGTCATGGACACCAGATCCTCTCTCAGGTTTTCCCCGAAAAGAACCTTTTTCCTTTCTCCGTAGATTATCTCACGCTGCTTGTTCATAACGTTGTCATACTGGAGAACGTATTTTCTTATGGAAAAGTTTTTGCCCTCCACCTTTTTCTGAGCGTCCTCTATACGTCTGGTTATCATGCCCGCTTCTATGGCTTCGTCCTCCTCCACGCCCATTCTCTTTATTATGGACTGCATCTTGTCGCCTCCGAAGAGCCGCATGAGATCATCCTCCATGGATATGCAGAATCTGGTGACTCCAGGGTCTCCCTGTCGTCCGGAACGTCCTCTCAGCTGATTGTCTATTCTTCTGGATTCGTGTCTTTCCGTACCTACTATGCAGAGACCGCCCAGCTCTCTTACCTTTTCCTGCTCTGCGCTTCGCTCCTCCTTGATTTTTTCGTGGAGCCTGTTGAATTCCTCTCTGGCCTTCAGCAGCTGAGGATCGTTACTCTGAACAAAGCTGGTGGCAAAGGCTATGGCCTCGTCGTCATATCCCAGCTCCTTCATCTTTCTCCTGGCCTCAAACTCCGGATTTCCTCCAAGAATTATATCCGTACCTCTTCCTGCCATATTGGTGGCTATGGTTATGGCTCCCAGTCTTCCGGCCTCAGCTATGATCTGCGCCTCCTTCTCATGCTGCTTGGCGTTGAGGACGTTGAAATCCTTTATTCCTCTCTTTTTGAGAGCGCCGGCTATTATTTCCGATTTTTCTATGGAGACCGTACCCACAAGCACAGGCTGTCCCTTTCTGTGAGCCTCCTCCACCATGTCCACTATGGACTTGTATTTTCCACGCTCCGTAGTGTATACGGCGTCCTGAAGGTCTTCTCTTATTACAGGCTTGTTGGTAGGAATAACCACTACGTCCATGTTGTATATATCTCTGAACTCGCCTTCCTCTGTCTTGGCTGTACCTGTCATTCCCGCCAGCTTCTGATACATTCTGAAATAGTTCTGCAGGGTTATTGTCGCCAGGGTCTTTGACTCGGAACGGACGAGGACTCCTTCCTTGGCCTCTATGGCCTGATGAAGTCCGTCGCTGTAGCGTCTTCCGAACATAAGACGGCCCGTAAACTCATCTACTATAACGATTTCCCCGTCCTTAATGATGTAGTCCACGTCTCTTTTCATCATATTTCTGGCCTTCAGAGCCTGGAGCACATGATGGTTTATCTCCATGTTCTCAGGATCCGAAAAGTTTTCCACGCCGAAATATGCCTCGCACTTGGCAACTCCCTCTTCTGTAAGAGCTACCTGCTTATCCTTTTCCTCAACGGTAAAGTCCTCTTCTCTTTTAAGGGTGCGTACAAAACCGTCGGCCTTCTTGTACATGTCGGTGGACTTGTCGCCCTTTCCCGATATAATGAGAGGAGTTCTTGCTTCGTCTATAAGTATTGAGTCAACCTCGTCTATAATGGCGTAGTTAAGCTCCCTCTGCATCATCTTTTCCTTATATATAACCATGTTGTCGCGGAGGTAGTCGAAGCCGTACTCATTATTGGTGCCGTAGGTTATATCCGCCTGATAAGCGGCCCTTCTTTCATCCTCCGGAATTCCGTGGATTATACATCCCACTTTAAGGCCCAGGAAGGAATAGAGCTTTCCCATCCATTCCATATCTCGCTTTGCCAGGTAGTCATTGACGGTCACCACGTGAACTCCCTTGCCTTCAAGGGCGTTGAGATAGGCCGGAAGAGTGGCTACGAGGGTTTTACCTTCACCTGTCTTCATCTCGGCTATCCTTCCCTGATGGAGGACTATTCCTCCTACTACCTGCACATAGAAGTGCTTCATTCCAAGGCTTCTCCAGGCGCCCTCCCTGCAAACGGCAAAGGCCTCGGGCAGCAGCTCATCTAGGGTTTCCCCATCCTCTATTCTCTTTTTAAATTCCTCGGTCTTCCCCCTGAGCTGGTCGTCTGTCAGCTTCTGCATCTCATCATCATACGCCATTACCTTGTCAGCTATTTTAGAGACCTTCTTGACTTCCTTCTCATTAAGGTCCCCGAATATTTTTTCCATTAAACTCATATTTTGCCCCCTTTCCGAGCGGTTTTTCTTAGGTTAGAATACAAAGGCGCCGTATATGGCCTTTATGGCCGTTTCAAAATCCTTGTTCTCAACACCTACGATTATATTCATCTCGCTTGAGCCCTGATCTATCATCCTTATATTCACTCCCGCTTCAGCAAGAGCGGTAAAGAGCTTCGCCGATACGCCCGGCCTGAAGGACATGCCGTATCCCACTGTGGCTATAAGGGCCATATCCTCAAAGGCTTCAATGTGGTCAGGCTTAAGCTGTCTCTCAAACTCATCCATAAGCTCATCCAGCTTTCCGTCCACGGCCTTGTTGGACATTACCACAGACAGGGTGTCTATGCCTGTAGGCACATGCTCAATGCTTATATCGTTGTCCTCCAGTATCCCCGCCATCCTTCTTATAAAGCCTCTCTCGCTGCTGAGGAAATTCTTGTATATGGCAATTACGGTAAAGTCCTTGCTTCCCGCTATTCCCGTTATAATCTGTCCCTCCTCCAGCTTTGCCGGCTCTGAGGTTATCATGGTCCCCGGATCCTCGGGCCTGTTGGTGTTTCTTATATTTATGGGAATATCCGCTACTCTGGCGGGATATATGGCGTCCTCGTGAAGAACAGATGCCCCCATGTATGAAAGCTCCCTCAGCTCCTTGTAGGATATTGTGCTTATAGGCTTAGGGTTTTCGACAATCCTGGGATC
>DVMP01000065.1 GCA_018714925.1 Candidatus Allocopromorpha excrementigallinarum | reverse complement strand
GGATCGGGAAATGCGAGACCGTTGAAGGAATTTCTCCTTGAAATGAAAGGATCCATTGCTCCGGAGCTTGATTTCATATTCGGAGATATTCCTTTTACAGGAGTAAACCAGCCTTTGGAAGACTTTGACTGCTCTTTGACAGAGAAAGATACAGGATTCAAGGCGGAAGTCAGCTTTGGAGAAGGGTGCAGAAAAACAATGGAGTGGCTAGAGAAAACCATGGAGGAGGAAGAATGATACAGCAGTTTGATTTCAGAAAAACGCAGATAGAAGGCCTCTTAGAAATAACCCCCTTTCGAGCCGAGGATATACGGGGATGTTTTACAAAAGACTACTCAAAAGAAATATTTGAAACTCAGGGTATAGATCATAACCTGGCGGAAGTGTTTTATACCACCTCTCATAAGGGAGTAATAAGGGCTCTTCATTTTCAGAGGGAAAAGCAGCAGCCGAAGCTTGTGCGCTGTATATGCGGACATGTTTATGATGTTGTAGTTGATCTCAGAAAAAACAGCCCTACATTTAAGCAGTGGCTCGGATTTGATCTTATAGGAAAAGGAAACCGGGAGATTCTGGTTCCGGCCGGATGTGCCCACGGCTACCTTGTACTGGGGGAAAATTCAGTTGTCAGCTACAAATGCTCTGAAAAATTTTACGGCGAATACGATGATGGAATTCTCTGGGATGATCCCGACATAGATGTAAAGTGGCCTTTGGAAAAGGTCGGAGGAAGGGAAAAGGTTATATTAGCCGATAAGGATAAGAATCTTCAGTCCTTCAGTGAGTTTATGGATAAATACAGAGGCTTTTAATGAGTACGGATGTCAATATTATAATCTGTGAGAATAGCCTGAGAACTATTGCAATAGAAGAATTTAAAAGTATTGTTTTCATTAGAAAGTATTGTTTTCATTAGAATGTAAGGTGATATTTAAATATTTTACGTTAATACAGGGATATACCGTCAGACAGAAAGAAATGTTTGAGCTTCATACAGCACAGCTTCTCAAGTATTACCTGTATGACGACAACCGTCATCCTTCACTGCGTTTCGGAAAAAGGATAGGATCATGGGGAAAGGAAGAAGAAAAAGAAACTGCATACACTTCATCAAGCGCCTGAGCGACATATTGCTGTCATCTGTGATGCTGCTGATTCTGTGGCCTGTTATGGCGATAATAGCCATATGCATAAGAGCCTCTGATCACGCTCCCGCGACCTTTGCTCAGAAACGGCTGACAAAGGACAGAAGGGAGTTTGTCCTCTACAAGTTCAGGAGCATGAAGCCGGGAGCGGAGGAAGACTACTCCCTGACCCTGGCGGAGGATCCCAGGGTTACCCCGGTTGGAAAGTTTATCAGAAAATACAGGCTGGACGAGCTTCCTCAGCTTGTCAATGTCCTTAAGGGCGATATGAGCATGGTGGGCCCCAGACCTGAGCGGCCTCATATAGCGGAGGCCATAGAGGAAGAGCTGCCTCGGTTCAGGGAAAGGCTGTCGGTAAAGGCCGGTCTCACAGGCTATGCTCAGGTAAAGGGAACTTACGCCACTCCCTCTGAGGAAAAGCTGGCCTTTGACATGTATTACATAGAAAATTTTTCACTTTTGCTTGACCTGAAGATACTGGTGTGGACAGTGAAGGTGGTGCTGACTCCCGAATCGGCGAAAGGACTGGAGATAGAAGCAGATGAATATTTTAATAATAACCGCGGTCAGCGGTTTTCTGCCCGGGTTCGAGACGCGAAACGTTGAGATCCTAAAAGGCATGGGATATGAGGTTCACTACGCGTCAAACTTTCATAATCCGGTCTATAAGTTTGATATGGGAGAGCTGGAAAGGCTGGGGGTGAGGTGTCACCATGTGCCCATAAGCAAGTCTCCCCTGTCGCCTGATAATTTCAGGGCTTTAAGGGAGATAAGAGAAATAATCAAAAGCTTTGATATAAAATGCGTTCACTGCCACAATCCCATGGGAGGCGTTACAGGAAGACTGGCGGGGATTGGAACAAAGGAAAAGCCCTACTGTATATATACGGCTCACGGCTTTCACTTTTACAGAGGAGGCCAGGTAAAAAGCTGGCTGTTCTTTTATCCGGCGGAAAGGTTTCTTGCAAGGTTTACGGACAGGCTTATATGTATAAACAGAGAGGATGAGGAAATTGCCCGGGGCTTTCACCTGAGAAAAGGCGGAAGGGTCATAAGAATACCGGGAACGGGAGTGGACACCTGCAGGTTCAGTCCCGACTCTCAGGCCAGGGCGGAGACCCGAAAGGAGCTGGGCCTTGGGGAAGGGGATTTTCTCTTTCTTTCGGCGGGAGAGCTCAATGAAAACAAAAATCATGAAACAGCCATAAAGGCTCTTGCCTGTACAGACAGGAAAGAAGCCGTATACATAATATGCGGCGAAGGGAAAAAGAGAAGGGATCTTGAGCGGCTTACAGAGAGCCTGGGGCTTTCCGGGAGAGTGAAGCTGCCCGGCTATGAAAGGAAAATGGAAAAGTACTACAGGGCGGCTGACTGCTTTCTCTTTCCCTCTGTAAGAGAGGGTCTGGGAATGGCTGCTCTTGAGGCCATGGCATGCGGCCTTCCCCTTATAGCCGCGGACAACAGGGGAAGCAGAGAGTTCGCGGGAAAAGGGGTGATCCTCTGCGATCCTGCGGACACAGGGCAGTGGGCCTCTGCTATGAGAGAGGTGATTCAAAAGGAATCCCTCAGGGGTATTATGGGAAGGGAGGCAAGAAAAAGGGCCGAGGATTTTTCCCGGGAAAAGTCGGAAAAGATCATGAGGCTTGTCTATGAAGAAATGGACAGAGCTGTCAGAGGGCGGCAAATAAAAGAGGGAACAGGTTAAATCCATGAAATACACGGAGAAGAAGGAGAAAAATCCCGTCATTTCAGTAGTAATGGGAGTGTACAATCAGTACAGCCGGGAGGAGCTTATGGCTTCGGTCCATTCCATACTGGATCAGACCTTCACGGACTTTGAGTTCATCATATACGATGACGGAAGCGACGATGAGGCGGCGGGACATCTGGAGGATCTTGAGGAGCTTGATAAAAGAATAAAGGTAATAAGAGAGGAAGAAAATCACGGCCTTGCCTTTTCTCTCAACAGATGTATAAGGGAAGCCAGAGGCAGGTATATAGCCAGAATGGATGCCGACGATATATCTCTTCCCACCAGACTTGAAGAAGAATATGAATTTCTCGAGACCCATCCCCAGTACGACTGGGTAGGATGCAACGCCAGGGTATTTGAGGGAACGGAGACATGGGGAGTTCTTAAAATGGCGGAGGAGCCCAATCAGTATAACTTCCTTCCCTTTTCCCCGTACATACATCCTACTGTCATGTACAGAAGCGATATATTCCTCAAGGGACACCGGTACGAGGCCTCGAGGATGACGAGACGGTGCGAGGACTATGAGTTTTTCATGTGGCTATACAGAAACGGCTTCCGCGGCTACAACATACAGAAAATACTCTTTTTGTACAGGCAGGGAAGGGATGTTTACAAAAGGAGAAAGGCTGTTGACAGGATTATGGAGGCCAGGGTAAGGGCAAAGCACTTTCCCCATATGAAGCTTCCCCGATGGAAGGTGGCGGCATATACCATGAGGCCCATTGTCGCTATGGCGATACCTTACCGGATAACCGCCGCCTACAAGAAAAGACGTTTCAGAGAGAGGGAAGATGGAGAAAAGTAAGGAACAGCAGATATATGAGAAGGTTTTCGCTCCCGTGGCAATGGACTTTGCCTGCTGGGTCACAGATGAGGCGGTGAAGAGAGGGGTAAAGCGTCTCTACTTTCTCGCAAGGGACGGATATCAGAGCTTTCTTGCCGCTGACTTTATGGTGAAAAAGAGGGGGCTGCCTCTGGATTGCAGATACCTTGAAGGCTCAAGATATGCCTGGAGGCTTCCGGAGTACGCCCTTTTAGAGGAAGAGAAAATTCTGGACAGAATATGCATCGGCGGCATAGACGTAACTTTGCGAAAGATACTGAGAAGAGGAGGTCTGACAGAGGAAGAGGCGGAAAAAACGGCGTCCTCCGCCGGGCTTAAGGAGATTCTTGACAGGAAGCTTTCCTACAGTGAGACCAGGCAGATGGCCAAAAGGCTTTCGGGAAATCCGCTTCTCATATCATATATAAAGGAGCATTCAGAGAGGGCATATGAATCTGTCATTGGATATTTTCGGCAGGAGGGCCTCTTTGAGGATATAAATTTCGCTGTAGCTGACAGCGGCTGGACAGGCTCTGTTCAGCAGACTCTTTCAAGGCTTCTGGACTCGGCGCGGCCGGGAGCGGGCCGTGAGGTGGAGGGGTATTACTTCGGACTGTATGAGCTTCCGGCGGAGGCTGATCCGAAAAAGTACCATGTCTTTTTCTTCAGACCGTATAAGGATACGGGAAAGAAAAGCCGTTTCAGCAACTGCCTCTTTGAGGCTGTGTTTTCGGAGGAGAGAGGCCAGACTGTAGGATATGAGAGGAAAGAGGGACGCTTTTCTCCTGTCAGGGAGACAGAGTTTAACCCCAACCGTGACAGAATAGCGGCCAATGTAAGCTGCTTAAGGGAGCAGCTCCGGACATGGGATTATCGCGGGACTGATACAAAGCTGCATATGAAAAGGCTTTTAAGACTCATGTCACATCCTGAAGAGGATGAGGCTGAGATTATGGGAAGCTATCTCTTTTCAGACGACGTGTGGGGAAGCAGCCTTCAGAAGGTGGCGAGAGATCTTACAGAGGCGGAGATAAAGACCCACCATCCTCTGAAAAGGCTGATGCTCATGAAGGGCGGAAGGGGAGTCTTTAAGGACAGCGCCTGGATTGAGGGGAGCATAGTAAAAAACGGAAGAAATACAGGCCGGCATCTTTTTAACGCGAGACTGTATAAAAAACTTATTTACCTGAGGAAGAAAAGAAAATCATGAAGAGACAGACTAAGGAATATTTTTTCGTACTTAAGGAGCTGGTAGGAAGAGAGATAAAGAGAAAGTACGCCAGATCATACCTTGGAATACTGTGGAGCGTTTTAAATCCGCTCCTGTCCATGGCGGTGCTTTCCCTGATATTTTCATATATATTCAGCAGATCCATAGAGAACTTTCCCATATATTATCTGACGGGATATGTTCTGTGGCTGCTTTTTTCGGAGGCCACCAGGTCGGCTATGACAGTGCTTGTGGACAACAAGCAGCTTCTCATAAAGGTGAGGATGCCAAAGCAGGTGCTGGCTCTGTCCAGGATATTCACCGCCTTTGCCAACTTCCTTTATTCACTCATAGCCTTTGCCCTGATGCTTATAGTTTTCAGGATGGCTCCTTCAATACATTTACTGGCATTTCCCCTGGTAGTGGCTCTTATGCTGCTGTTCTGCATAGGCGTGGGATACATACTTTCCATAGTGTACGTGTTCTTCGGGGATGTGAAGCATCTTTATTCGGTAATACTTACCCTGTGGATGTATATGAGCGCTCTTTTTTATCCTGTGGACATACTTCCGGAGTACGTTCAGAGGATAATAAACATAAATCCCATATATTCCTACGTGGAGGCAGCCAGGGAATGTATAATGTACCATCATTTCCCTTCAGGGATTATGTGGCTTGAAATGGCGGCCTGGGGAACAGGAGTTTTCCTTCTGGGCCTTTACATATTCAGAAAAAACGAAAACAAGATCATGCAGAGATTATAGGAGCCGGATATGACAGAGAAGAAAAAAAGATGTCTGCTGCTTTTGGCTGTTTTTGCCGTAGGTCTGAGCCTGATTCCCGAGAGGGTATTCGGAGCTTCCGCCAGGTTTGACAGGGACAGCTATGACATAGTCATAAGGGAGGATTTCTATGTGGGAGTCTACATAGAGGAAGGCAGCGGCGAGGATATAGACGAATTTGAAATAAGACTGGGATATGATGAAAACCTTCTGGAATATGTCCAGGGAGGAACCTCCGGAGGGGGAGGCACTGTGGTTATAGACGATACAGAGGCTATTACCGACGCCAGAAACCTCCTTATATTCCGCTCGGTGGCGGGAGGCCAGACCAGCATAACCGTAGAGAGCGCCGAGGCATACGACAGCAGCGGCGCTGCTTTGGAAACAACGGTCTCTGTTACAGCGGTGCCTGTAAATATAGAGATGGAGGAGGAGGCTCTCATAGAGAGTCTTTCTGTAAACGGGACTCCTGTGGAGGGATTTTCTCCGGAAACCTCGGTGTATTCTGTCACGGTGCCCTATGAGACAGACGAGCTTCAGGTAGAAGCGGCTCTCGCGGATGAGGACGCTTCTCTTGAGGTTTCCGATACGGCCCTCGAGGTGGGCCAGAACACGGTCTACATTACAGTAAGCGGAGGAAACGGCCCCAATGTTTATACCCTTAATGTGACCAGGGCTGAAGAGCCGCCTGCTCCTGTGGCCTCCAGAGAGGAGGAAGAGGAGCCTGTAAAGGATTACGTTCTTCTTGCTGTAGTGGCGACTACAGCAGTCCTCGTAACCCTGGGGATCATAGTGATGGCCCTTACGAGAAAGAACCGCAGAGCCAGGACTGATATGAAATCCAGGGAGAGAAGGCCGGAGACCGGAATCCGGCAGGCAGGGACAGGACCCGGTCCCGACATGACCGCTGAAATGGACGCTCCGAGAATAAGGGCGGGCGAGCGGCCTGTCATATCGGTGCAGAACGTCTGCATGTATTTTCAGATAGCTACTCAGAATGTGTCGGGAATAAAGGAATTCGCCATTCAGAAGCTTAAGGGAAAGATGAGATACAGGGAGCTGAGGGCTCTGGATCACGTAAGCTTCGATGTGTACAAGGGAGAAGTGGTAGGCATTATAGGCACCAACGGATCGGGAAAGAGTACCCTTCTCAAAATCGTTTCGGGAGCTTTAAAGCCAAGCTTCGGCAAGGTGGAGGTGGACAGGAGCAAGGTGCAGCTTCTCACACTGGGAACAGGCTTTGACATGGAGCTGACCGCCAGGGAAAACGTCTACCTTAACGGAGCCATAATAGGCTATTCAAAGGATTTTATAGACAGCAGATACGACGATATAGTGAAGTTCGCGGAGCTGGAGGGCTTTATGGATGAAAAGGTGAAGAACTTTTCATCGGGAATGGTTTCCAGACTGGGATTTGCCATAGCCACCATTGAAGACGCTCCTGAGATACTTATTCTGGACGAGGTTCTGAGCGTGGGAGATGAATTTTTCCGAAAGAAATCCCTGACCAGAATAAAGGAGATGATCCACGGAGGCTCCACTGTACTCATAGTATCTCACTCCATGAGCACCATAAAGGAAAACTGCTCAAAGGTTGTATGGATAGAAAAGGGAAGGCTGCGTATGGCAGGCCCTCCGGACAAGGTGTGCGAAGCCTACAGCCATCAGAATGATGAAAGGTAATTAATATAAAATGCGGTATAAACTGTATGAGCTTCTGGTAAACAGACATCCCGGAATATGTCAGAGATACCACAGGCTTCACGATAACAGCACGGGGATAAAAAAATACGTAAGTTGGATGTATCTTCTGTGGCTGAATCTGGCGTATCTTTGCGGAGCGAGAAGCCTCGGAAGGGCGGCGGAGCTGGAAATCTACGAGGAAAAAAAGCTGCCTGTTTCGACTTCGGAATCCTCTGAGGCCTTTATAGACGCCGGGGAGCTGGCGGAGAAGCTGGCGAAATACGACGTCATATCCTTTGATGTTTTCGATACGGCCGTGCTCAGACCCTTTTCCAGACCTGAGGATCTCTTTTACATAGCAGGGGAGCAGCTGTCCTGTATGGACTTTAAGAGAATAAGGATGGAGGCCGAATGGGATGCGAGAAGAAAGAACCATGAAAAAAACGGCAGCTACGAGGTGAGCCTTCGGGAAATATGGGAAAGCTGCCAAAGGCTTACAGGCATTCCCGCGGTAAAGGGGATGGAAAGGGAAATGGCATGGGAGCTTAAGCTGTGCAGGGGAAACGACTTTATGAGGAAGGTCTACAGACAGCTTAAAGAGGCCGGAAAGGAGATTGTTTTCACTACGGACATGTATCTTCCGGAGGACCTTATCAGAGATATCCTCATAAAAAGCGGCTATGAGGGAAAGGAAAGGATATTCCTTTCCTCCTCTCTGGGAAAGAGCAAGGCGGCGGGAGAGCTCTACGATGAGGTGAGAAAAACCATGGGAGAGGATCTCAGCTTCGCCCATGTGGGAGACAACGGGGCGAGCGATGTGAAAATGGCTGAAAGGCACGGCTTTAAGGCCTTTTACTATCCCGGTGTAAACAGCAGGTCCGAGGCTTACAGGAGCTTTGATATGTCCCCTGTTACGGGAAGTGCCTACAGAGGCGTGGTCAACAGCAGGATACGCTGCGGAGCGGAAAAATATTCCATGCTCTATGAGTACGGATATATTTACGGAGGTCTCTTTGTTACAGGCTATTGTCATTTTATACACAGATACTGCCGGGAAAAGGAAATAGACAGGATACTGTTTCTGTCAAGGGACGGAGACATCCTTAAGAAGGTATATGAGTTTCTCTATCCCGGTGAAGAGACTGAATATGTATACTGGTCAAGACTGGCTGCGGCTAAAACGGCGGCGGAGTATATGAAATACGACTATGTGAGAAAGCTTATAAGACATAAGGTGAACAGAGGTTATACCATAAGCCGGGTGCTTTCGGAAATGGAGCTTGAGGAGCTTATACCTGCCCTTGGAGGATCGGGACTTGAGCCCCTTGACAGGCTGAGCGATAAAACGAGAGAGGGGCTGGAAGACTTTGTAAATGTCCACTGGAAGGAAATTCTAGATATATATGCTCCCCAGAGAAAGGCGGCGGGGCAGATTATAGGGGAGCAGCTTAAGGGCTCAGCCAAAGCCGCGGCTGTTGATATAGGCTGGGCAGGCAGCGGAGCGGCAGCCCTGGCTCTTCTGGCGGAGAAGGAGTGGAAGCTTCCTGTGGATATAACGGCCATAGTGGCAGGAACCAATACTGCTCTCAGCGCTGAGCCTGATATGAGCGATCCCTTTATTCTTTCAGGAAGACTTGTTTCATATATGTACAGCTCGGGAGAAAACCGGGATCTTTGGAAAAAACACGATCCTGCCAGAGGCTACAACATCTTCTGGGAGCTGCTGACCTCCTCACGGGAGCCTTCTCTTAAGGGATATTATCCCGACGAGAGCACCGGCAGGGGAAGGCCTGTTTTCGCCGATCCGGAGTGCGAGCCTGAGCAGATAGATGAGATCCAGAAGGGAATAATGGACTTTGCATCTGACTACAGGGAGGCATTTAAAGAAATAGATTACATGGCCAATATAAGCGGAAGAGACGCCTACGCGCCCATGCTGGCGGCGGCTTCTCACGGAGAACGATATTTAAAGGCAGCGCTTTCTCATCTCAATGTGAAGGAGGATGTGGGAGCATAGGAAGGGCTTAAGGAAAGGAAGAAAAAAATGAAGCAGAAAATCAGAGAAAATCCAATGGGAACCATAGCGCTGCTGCTGCAGCTTGTACTCAGCGCGGCTCTTATGGTGCTGATAGTTATATCAGGACTTCTGCCCGGAATTTACACGGGCCTCATAGGACTGGGGCTTGCGGTGCTTCTGGCGGCAGCGGCATTAGGCGTGTTTCTGCCCAGGGAAAGGCTGGTGCGTCTCATAATAGCTGTCATCTCATTTATTGTGAGCGCGGTTATAATAATCGCCGGTATCTACGTAAAGAGAACCAGCGACGCCCTGTCGGGAATAGCGGGCAGCTCCAGCGAAACAGCCAGCATTTCCGTATACGTCTTCGAGGATGATGAGGCGCAGACCATAGAGGACGCCAGGGATTATGATTTCGGCATACTGGCCTCCCTTGACCGGGACAATACCGACAAGGCTCTTGAAATGATAGAGGAGGATACGGGAAGCGCTGTAAATACATCGGAATACAATACTGTAACGGATCTGGCCGACGCCATGGCGGACGGAGAGATACAGTCAATTATACTCAATCAGGAGTATATGAAGATGCTTGAGGAGTGGGATGAGGAAGAGGCCTCGGGAGACGGGGAAGAAAGAGACTATCCTCAGTTTGCCGCCTCTCTTCGTATACTTGCCACATATAACATAGAAAACACCAGAGAGGCCTCCTACAGCGGAGATAACGGGGAGTTTATCATGTATATAAGCGGCATAGACACCTGGGGAGGAATTTCCACAAGGAGCAGAAGCGATGTAAACATACTGGCAGCGGTAAATACCGAGACAAAGGAAATCCTTCTTGTTTCCACGCCGAGAGATTACTATGTGCCTCTTTCCATATCAGGCGGTGTAAGGGACAAGCTGACTCACGCGGGAATCTACGGAGTTCAGTGCTCCATGGATACTCTTTCCATGCTTTACGGTATAGATATAGACTATTATTTCAGAGTTAATTTCAGCGGATTTGAAAAGATAATAGACGAGCTGGGCGGCATTACAGTCTGGTCGGACTATACCTTTGATGTGCCTCCTGATTTTCATTATGAGCAGGGGAACAATGATCTAAACGGCCTTGAGGCTCTGGCCTTTGCCAGAGAAAGATACACTCTTCCGGGAGGAGATCAGGCCAGGGGACAGAACCAGATGAACGTTATTATATCAGTGGCCGATAAGCTGACCTCCGCGGCGGTGCTGGGCAATTACATGAACATACTTGACAGCCTGGAGGGAACCTTTGAGACCGATATGCCGTACTCCACCATAGCCTCTCTTGTGAGACAGCAGATCGCGGAGGGAACCCAGTGGAATATTTCCTCCTACGCGGTAACGGGAACAGGAAGCCATGGAAGCACTTACTCCATGGGAAGCCGCCAGCTTTACGTTATGATACCGAATCAGGAGTCTGTAGACAAGGCCTCCCAGCTTATACAGAGAGTAATGGCCGGTGAAAAGCTGGAAGAGACGGATCTTGCCGGCGGATATGAGACAGAGGAATAGAAGATGACAGTTCTTGTGGCGGGAGGAGCCGGATATATAGGTTCTCATACTGTGACAGAGCTTATGTCCAGGGGTTTTGACGTTGTCATTGCCGACGATTTCAGGGGAAGCAGCAGAAAGACTCTCCAAGGGATAGAGGCCATAACGGGGAAAAGGTGCCTGTGCTGGGAGGGTGACCTTAGGGATTACGACAGTGTTTCCGCGGCCTTTTCACAATGGAGGCCGGAGACTGTAATAAACTTCGCTGCCTATAAGTCCATAGGAGAATCAGTTGAAGAGCCTCTTAAATACTACGACAACAATCTGAGGGTTATGATAAACCTGTGCAGAGCCATGGAAGAGCACCGGGCGGAAAGGATGATATTCAGTTCCTCCGCTACCGTGTACGGCAGCGGCAGCTCTCCCATGGGTGAGGAATGTCAGGCTTCGGAAACTCTTAATCCGTACGGGGAAACCAAGAAAATCTGCGAGAGAATCCTTATGGATTTCAACAGGGCGCATCCCTCAAAGGACGTCTGCATTCTCAGATATTTCAACCCTGTAGGGGCCCATTCCAGCGGCCTTATAGGGGAAAGCTCGGAGGGAAGAGTGACTAATCTCATGCCTCTCATATGCATGACAGCCGCGGGAAAAGCAGGCCCTCTAAAGGTTTACGGACAGGATTACCCCACGCCGGACGGAACAGGGGTGAGGGATTACATACATGTGACCGATGTGGCCGCAGGGCATGTGGCGGCTATGAGCTTTCTCAAGGAGCATAAGGGAGTGCATGTTTTCAATCTGGGAACAGGAAGAGGCATCAGCGTTCTTGAGATGATAAAAGCCTTTGAGCGGGTAAACCGGGTGAAGGTGCCATATAAGGTGGTATCAAGACGGCCGGGAGACGTGGCCGAATGCTACGCCTCTGTGGAAAAGGCGGAGAAGGTGCTGGGCTGGCGCGCCAGGCTGGATATTGAGGATATGGTTCGTGACGCGTGGAGGTTTGAGACCATGGAACAGCAGGATGTTTTTTGAAAAAACCTTTGAAATTTTTTCGATATTTATGATATAATTCAGGTGTTGAGTAGCGAAAGCGTAAGTCCAAACGACTTGCGCTTTTGTTTTTTTAGGAGAAATTCAATGAATGTGAGGTAAATATGATTAGCAAAGAACACAGACGAAGGTATCTGACATCAGCGATTCTCTCATTATCACTTCTGACTGTTATGGCGGGCGCCGCGGTGGCGCCCGCCCTCAATACCATACAGGAATATTTCAGCGATGTAAGCAGGACTCTTACCCAGATGATAATAAGCATTCCCGCTCTCTTTATTATAATAATGAGCCCTGTATTTCCAAAGCTGTGCCGCCGTTTTAAGGTGAAAGAGCTGGTAGTCGCCGGACTTGTGCTTTACGTGGCGGGAGGAAGTATAGCAGGCGTTTTCAATAACATTTATCTTGTTCTGATCTTCAGATCTCTGGTAGGAATCGGCGTAGGCATACTGATGCCTCTGTCCACGGGACTGATTTCTTTTTACTTTACGAGAGACAAACAGGACAGACTGATGGGCTACTCCTCCGCCATGAACCAGATGGGAGGTGTCATCGCGACTCTGGCCGCCGGGCTTCTGGCCTCTGTAAGCTGGAGACTGAGCTTCCTTGTTTATCTGCTGGGGCTTTTGAGTATAGTTTTATGCCTGCTTTTTCTTCCCAATGAAAAGATCGGACTTGAGGCTGGAAAAAAGGAAAAGGGAGTATTTTCGAACTACTATCCCTTCGCGGTGGCCATGTTCCTGCTGATGTTTACATTTTTCGTATACCCGGCTGAGTTTGCCATAGAAACAGCTAAGGCGGGGGTTATCCCTCAGCATTTTATAGCTGTAATAATGGCGGGAATGGATCTTGTGGCCTTCTTCGGCGGCCTGTCCTTTGTGTATGTGAAAAAAAGACTGGGCTCTGCCGTAAAGCTGGCGGCCCCTGTACTTTTCGCCCTTGGATATCTTTCCCTTCTGATTTCAGGGGGCTGGGCGGGAACCATTACAGGATCGGTTCTTATAGGATTTTCCAACGGACTCGGTATACCCTTTATCATATCGACGGCATCCCGGCGCGCAGGTAAAACCGCGGCGGTGACAGTAATGCCCATGCTGTCCATGGCACTTTACCTGGCCCAGTTTACCACGCCTATGATATTATCGGCGGTTACAAAGGTGGCAGGAGACGTATCGCCTTACATGACAGCTTTTATTTCAGCGATACTCTTTGCTCTCTGGTCTTTTACCATAAAGACCTCGGAGCCGGGAAAACACAAGGTAAGACAGGAGTAGAGATCAGGAGATTCAATAGTTGTTATCACAGGAGGCAGAAAGGTCAAAAGGATTATGCTTGGAAAAATGTGTGAAATTA
>DVMP01000064.1 GCA_018714925.1 Candidatus Allocopromorpha excrementigallinarum | reverse complement strand
AAAGTCCGAAGAAGACAAGGGAGAACCCTCTTTTACTGTTTATTTCCAATGCTTTGAATATGCAATGAAATCAGCATTTTCCGAATCCGCATACAGGGAAGGTGCACTCCTGACAATTGAGGCAGAAGCCTCCGTGAGCCAGTCGGTTTATATCCTCCTTGCTTATTCTTTCTCCTGCCAGGAGACGGGGAACTATGAGATCAAATACGCTGGTTCTGCTGTACATTACACAGCCGGGAAGACCGACCACGGGAACATTATCTATATAGGAAAGCATAAACATAGCTCCCGGAAGGACAGGAGCCCCATAGCTCACCACATCTCCCCCGGCCTTTCTTATACCGGAAGGAGTCCTGTCGTCAGGATCCACCGACATGCCCCCTGTAATGCCTATAAAGTCCATGCCCTCATCTATCAGCTGTCTTATGCATCCGGCGATCATTTCATCATCGTCGTCGGCGAAAAGCTGCTTTTCCACAGTGCTGCCCAGCTCACCGAATTTTTTTACCAGCACAGGGCCGAATGCATCCTTTATTATTCCCGAATAGACCTCGCTGCCTGTAGTCACCACGCCTACTCTCATAGGCTTTAAATGACAGACCTCTATAATGGGACCGGCGGCAAGTACGGCCTCGGCTCTGCCCATTACCTCCTCGCTTACAAAGAGAGGAATTATTCTTGTCCCCGCCAGCTTCTGTCCTTTTTTTACAACGAAGTTTTCATGTATGGTGGCGAACATTATCTCATCCTGAGACACCAGTGAGAAGAGCCTGTCTCTGTCTATTTTAAGGAGGCCGTCCTCAGCGGCTCTCAGTTCTATCTTTCCCTCTGAAGGGTCGGAAAGAACTATTCCCGAGCCCGCGGCCTTTGTGGCTATGCGGTGCGCGGCTTCGTTTTCATGTACATCGGTATCGTCCTTTTCCAGAACAAAAAGATGCTTCTTTCCCATGGAAAGAAGCAGAGGAATATCCTCCTCTTTTATAACGTGCCCTTTTTTAAATTTGGGGCCCTTGTACTCGCCCGGAATTATCTGCGTAAGATCGTGAGCGAGAACAGTGCCTACGGCTTTTTCTACAGCTACTTCCTTCATTTTAAATTATTCTGCCTTTCTCTAAAGAAATTTGTCTGTCAGCGAAAAGTTCGCTTTCCTTGTGATTATGGGTTATCAGTATGGTGGGTATCTTGAGAGTTTCCTTAAACTGAAGAAATTCTTCGTACACGGTTTCCTTGGTGCTCTCATCAAGAGCGGAAAAGGGCTCGTCCAGAAGAATAAGGGAAGGCTTTGTCACCATGGCTCTGGCGAGAGCCACACGCTGCTTTTCACCGCCTGAAATGGCAGTAGGACGCTTATCGGCAAGATGAGATATGCCGAGAGTATCCATCATATGCTCAGCGTATTCTATAAGCTCCTTTTTTGATTCCTTTTTTTTATACTCCTTTTTGTTTCTGATCCCGTAAAGCACATTGCTCCTTACCGACATGTTGGGAAACAGGGCGTAATTCTGAAAAAGATACCCTATGTTCCGTTTTTCGGCAGGTATATTTACTTTTTCATTATGACTGAAAAGGATACGGTCGTCAACACTTATCTTTCCCGCGTCAGGTGTGCGTATGCCGGCAATACAGTTTAATATGGTGGTCTTGCCGGCTCCTGACAGACCCTCTATGACCATGAGTTCGTTTCCCATGGAGCACTCCACATCCAGGTCAAAATAGTTGAGTTTCTTGAAGATTTTAAAATAAACACCCATATCCTTTAATTTCCTTTGTAATTCTTTTTCTTCAGCCAGAAATTCAGGCCGAATATGAGAGCAAAGCTGAAGCCTACCATGACGAATACGAGAGTCATGGCATCCTCGTCTCTTCCCGCGACAACATCATAATATATGGACGTAGGAATGGTCTGGGTCTCGCCGGGAATGTTTCCCGCGAGCATGAGAGTCGCTCCGAATTCTCCGATGGCCCTGGCAAAGGTGAGCACTATGCCGCTTATTACTCCCGGCCATGAAAGGGGGAAGGTGACGGTGCAGAACACCTTAAAGGGACCGCTTCCCAGAGTTCTGGCGGCCAGCTCATAGCTTTCATCCACACTTTGAAAGGCGCCTTTGGCGCTCTGATACATAAGGGGAAGGGCGACAACGGTAGCGGCTATGACACAGGCTATCCATGTAAATACAATCTGGATACCGAACGTGTCCAGCAGAAAGGCCCCAACGGGGCCTCTCCTGCCGAATACCAATAAAAGCAAGTAACCTACTATGGAAGGAGGTAAAATCATAGGGAGAATCAATATGGTTTCCCATATGTTTTTACCTGGTACGTTTTTCTTTGTCAGTAGGTAGGCAAAGAAAACGCCGAGAAAAAAAGCAATTATGGTTGCTATTGTGGCAACTTTAAAAGATAAAATAACTGGTTCAAACATGGTAATTACAATTATCCGTTAAACTGACGGAAGCAGAACCTCCGTCCCGCTCCCGCAGGCTGTTAAGCCGTTACTGTACGGTAAATCCGTATTTTTCGAAAACTTCCTTAGCGTAGTCTGTCTGAAGGAATTCGAAGAAATCCGTAGTGTTGTCCACATCGGCAGCCTCGTTGAGAATTGCCGCAGGATATACGATAGGATCGTGGAGACTTGAATCCACATCGCCTATTATAGATATATTATCCTCTTCAAGAACAGCGTCCGTTCTGTATACGAATCCGCAGTCAGCGTCTCCGGAAACAACGTAGTTGAGTACGGCACGAACATCCTTGGCATAAACTATTTTATCAGCTATCTGATCGGTTATTCCCATGTTGTCAAACACCTGAGTAGCGTAGTTGCCGGCAGGAACCGTCTCAGGCTCGCCTATGGAAATGGTTCCTATCTCAGATGAGGTGAGGTTATCCATTGATACAACATCGGCCATTTCAGGAGTAGCTATGAGAGTAAGAGTGTTTGTAAGAAGATCCACTCTCGTGTCCGCGTCTATATATCCACCCTCATCAAGATCATCCATGTTGGATGAAGAGGCTGAGATGAACATATCGCAAGGTGCGCCTCCCTCTATCTGCTGTACAAGATCTCCCGATCCGCCGTAGCTTGGAGTTACGGTGCAGTCGGCATCCTTTTCGTACTCTTCGATAATCTCGTTGAGAGCATCTTCAAGGCTTGCAGCAGCGAGTACTGTAACTTCAGGTTTTTCCGCTTCTTCTTCACTGCTGCCGCAGCCTGACATCAGAAACATGGACATGGCCAGGATGAGAGCAGTGGCGACAATAAGTATTTTTCTCATGATTCCTCCTCAAATCTCGGCAGGGGATGAGACCCGCCGGTTTTTTTACTTGAAATATCCGTTAAATGATATTTCGGATTACATTATTATTCTATCACAAAAGAAGGGGAAAATTGTTGGCGTGGCAACATTTAGACGCGTTTTAAAAATACTTATTTTATGCGGAAGGTTTTCCCTCTGAAATCTATCAGCCCGTCTCTCTTCATCTGGTTGAGCTCGTAGGAGAGAGCCGTTCTGTTGACGCATAAATATCTGGCAAGCTGTTCTCTGGACATTTCAAGGGTAAATGTGTCAGAACCATTTTTGCGTGACATTATGTTGAGATGAGTGAGTATTCTGTCTCTAAGCCGCCGCTGTGAAAGCGTCTCTATTCTGTAAAGCTTCTTTATATTGTCGTTGGCCAGCAGCTCCATAAGACCCGTAATCAGCTGCTTCTCAAAGGATCCGCCGAAAATTTTCATAACGTCGAAGAAAATCACGGTGGTTTCTCCCTGGGCGGTAAAGTCAAGAGGAGAGGTCTTCATGCCGGAAACAGCTCCTTCAAAGGCGAAAACCTCTCCCTTTGAGTAGACGTATGCCACATGGGAGGTGCCCTCCAGGCAGAGCTTTTCGCCGCGCACAGTGCCCTGATGGACTATGCCTGCTCTTTTTACAGGCTCTCCCTGACTGAGAATAAGCTGCTCGTCAGAGTAAGGGCGTGATGCCATTAGAAGCTCCGACCAGGCCCTTTCATGATCCTTTTTATTGAGATATTTAAAGAGGCCCGACCTGGACACGCTGTCTATATATTCGCTTTTTATAATCTGATCTCCCATGCTATTTCTCCTCAAGAGACTTTTCCAGCTGAGCTACTTTTCCCTTGGCAAGATCCTCAGGAATATAAACCTGTCCGCACTCAGGGCATCTGAGCACCTTGTGTCGGAATTTCCTGTCAAGATAGGTAAACTGCGTTTCGATTTCCTCAAGATGGCATCTGCATTTATTGCAGATCAGTTTCTTGTTTGATTCCATTCCAGACAGCCTCCAGTTCTATTCTTATACGGTGTGTGTAAGCGTTTATGAGACGATACAGTCCCGCCTTTTCATCGAGAATCTCGTATTCCACCCAGTATGTGGCGTGACCTATGATACAGTAGCCTGTAAGGGTCCCCGTCTCCTGGTTGAGTATGGTTCTGTTGTGTCTCTGGCAGAAGTTAACGGCATGAGCCGCCTCCTCCTCGAGAATTCTCTCATTATCCAGCTTTCTCTTTACCTCATCGGATATTTCAAGGGTAACCGGGTATCTGCTTTTCTCTGTTTCCATGGTTTCCTCCCAGAAGAATTCCAGCAGAGCCTTCTTAAGCTGTCGGCGGTTCTCCTGCCTTTCCGTAACAGTTGGAAGACATGTCTGACCGCTGCCCTCGCCCAATACCAGCTCCAGTATGTGACGGGCCGGTTTTCCACGCTTCAGGAATATATCTCTGCAGTTTATACAGTAGGTTATATAAGGCAGCTCGCTTTCCGAGACGCGCTTTTCAGCCACAAAATCGGCGTACTCGGGACTGGCGATATCTCCGTGGCCGCCAAACCCGCAGCAGTTAAAGTAATGGTTGTTTTCGGCAAGCGGGACCAGGCTTACCCCCATTTCCTCCGCTATTTCGCGGACAGCCTTTCTTGCGTCAGGCTCGTTTCTGGCCGAGCATGGGTCGAAAACACAGTAGACCTCCTCACAGCAGCCTCCGCTTATTTCCCATTCACTGAGAATTTCCACAAGGGATACGACTGGTATCTCCGGCAGATATTCCTTGAAATGCTTCATACATGTCATGCATCCCATTATCATGGCAGGTTTTCCCAGCTGATGCCAGGAACGTCTTATGGCGGCAATGGATTCCTCAAAGCCCTCTCTGTCTCCCGCCCAGAGAAGGGGTACGCCGCAGCAGCGGAGAAACATAGCTGTATCAGGCATCTGATTGAGAAGAGCGTCGTAAAGCTTTACGACGATTTCCGGCTCCGATGCCCCCAGCTGGCAGCCGGGAAATATGGCGTAGCTGCACTTGTCCTTTCCCTTAGGGGCTCTGATGAGGCTGCTTTCTTCACTGTCCGCCTGTCTCATATCTCTGAGCCAGAAGTCGTGGAAAGGCCACGGCATCTTTTCCTGAAGGTGCATCTTCTGGCGTCCTGCCATAAAAAGTCCGTCCAGGTCTATATCCTCGGGGCATACCTCCCTGCATATGCCGCACTGATTGCACATTGACATGAGTCTCTTGGCGGGAGTGGCCTTAAGCTCGCTTTTTCCTTCAATGGTGGTGGCTATTATTTCATCCTTAACCTTTACAGGCCATTTATCCGTAAACTGAAGGAGGTCGCAGTGCTGCCTGCAGGCGTCGCACTGACATCTGAGACATCTGGCGGCCTCGGCTGTGGCCTCCTCCCTGGTATATGAGCCTTCAGCAGGCTCGACGGCTTGGATTACATCCTCTACGGAGACCATTCCTTCGCACATTCGTGATTTTCGGCTGCCTCTCGGATAGTACAGGTTGCCCGTTTTAATGTAGTTGTCTATAACAGTGCCCATGGCAAGGCCTCCCGCCAGGGCGTATACAGGCTCGTCCCCTGTAAGGGAGCCTGCGGCGAAGTATCCTGTGCCGTCCCTTTCGAAGCAGTAGGGGTCACCCTCGGGGCCGATGGAGTCCAGAAGACCGAAATCTCTTCCTTCTCTGCCTGTGGCTACGAGAACAGCATCGAATTTCTCTCCCGATATGGCCTCCAGCCGGCTGAGATCTTCGATTTCAGTATTAAGTCGGAGAATGTAGTCCTGATGGAGCAGCTGCTCTTCAAAATCCTTCTGGAATACTGAAGGATCCATTATATCCCAGAGACAGCCTCCCGTTCTTTCCGTCCGTTCAAAGACCTCCACGTGGTACTTCTTTGTGGACAGACGCAGGAGAGCCGCCATTCCGGAAGGCCCCGCGCCGATTATGGCGATTCTTTCCTTTTTCCCCGGTATATTGTAATCCGTCGGGGAGGTATCCCTGGCAAGGTTTATGGAGGCCTCTTCCAGAAGAGGCATATTTATGCTGCCGCCTCCTTTGCCGCGGGGGCAGACCTCCATACATGGAGCGGGACACAGCTCATGGGCGATGCGGGGAAACCCCGCCGCGTTGACAAAGACCTTAAAGGAGGCCTTAAAGGAGCCGCGTGCGGCCTTTTCCATGAAGTTCAATATATCCATGGTAAAAGGACATTCTCCCGCGCAGTAGGGGATTTCTCTTTCAAGGCATTTTTCAAAGTTATCAAGGTATCTTTTCATAGGTTTCGTCTCCATACAATTATCCGACGGTCAGATACCTGCCGTCGGATATATTGTATTGTGTCTTATTTATATCAGTCAAGCTGTTTTCAGCTCTGCCGGCTTCAGTCAACTATAGACTCGTAGGTTTCGGCCTTATCCTCAGGGAACATATCCTCGAAGAGATCCTTTACAGGATTGTTCTTAATATATTCCATCTCCTCGTAGAAGTCAGAGCCCAGGAAGTACTTCTTAGGAGGCAGTATTTCCTCGCCTCTTTCCAGCTTCTCAAGGCCTGCCTTTATCTTTTCAGGATAGGCAGGAAGCTCGTAGATCCTTACTCCGCAGGCATTGTCTATGGCGTTGATTACAGCCATATGACCTGCCGACTGGAAGGCCTCTGAAGCTCCCGAGGAACCGAACGGATTGGTGTTCCTTACGGTGCAGTGGTGTATAAGGTTGAAGTTGTCAGGAATATCCTTAATTGCAGGAATTCCGGCTCCCACTATGTTGCTGTGCTTCTTCACGTCGTCGTAGTTTTCCGTGAGGGCGAAGCCTATGCAGTGGGAGAGGCCGCCGTAAGCCTGGCCGTCTACCGCGGCCACGTTGCCTATAACGCCTACGTCGTCAACGCACCAGTAGCCTATGCATGTAGCCTTGCCTGTCTTGGTGTCAACCTCCACCTCAGCCATGTGAAGGGCGTATGTGAAGGCAGGAGTAGGATTGCCCTTTCCTGTGTTAGGGTCAAGGTACTTGAGGGTCATGTCCTCAGGGTTCTGGTACTGGGTCTCGTACTTGGTAGGGATTCCCTCAGCGACCATTTCATCGTATGTTCTGTAGGTGCCGTCAGGCTTTCTCATGGCGTTCATAAGCTCTTCGGCAGCCATTACAACAGATTTGCTGTTCATGTAGTGCTGTCTTGATGAGGCGGTGGCACCTGAGTCAGGACAGAACTTGGAGTCGTTCTGAATGAGCTTTATATCGTCAGGAGTAACTCCAAGAGGCTTGAGGGCCTCAAGAGTGGTCATGAGAGCGCCTATGTCGCCGCCCTGACCCTGATCCTGCCATGTGTCATATTTGGCTATTCTTCCGTCAGGGAGAAGCTCAAGGGCTACTGTACACTGGTCGAAAATACCTTCCGTAACGTTGTAGCCGCCCCAGGCTATTCCTACGCCTCTCTTCTTTTCAGGAGTTGATTCCTTTTCGACTCTGGCCTTTACCTCTTCGTATATAGGTCTCAGCTTATCCATCATCTTTTCCATAGGATATTCACGGAAAGGATACTGGTTGATGTTGAGATCTCCAGGTCTTGCCACGTTTATATATCTGAATTCGAAAGGATCCATGCCTATTTTCTTGGCCATCATGTCCATAAGAGCCTCGCTGGCGGTGTAGGCCTGAGGTGAACCGTAGCCTCTGTAGGCTGTTCCGTAATTGTGGTTTGTGCAGGCAACTCTTGTGAGTCCCAGACAGTTAGGAACATTGTAAGGGAAGAACATGAACTTGGCGGGCCTTGTAATAAGGTCGTCGCCCAGCTCGTTGTATGAACCGTGGTCCATGCCGCAGTCCCACTCGGCTCCTATTATCTTTCCATCCTCATCGCAGGCCAGTCTGCCGTTGGTATATGCGGGAGCCCGCTTTCCGGAGAGAGCCATAAACTCAGGATACGTTATGGAAAGGGCTACAGGCATATCGTCGCACGCGAGACAGGCGCAGGCCGCCATGGCGTATGTAGCCGCAGCGATACCCCAGCCGAATGTAGCGCCGGTAGGATTTTCCACGACTCTGATTTTTTCGGCGGGAAGTCCCGTGGCATCGGCTATATCGGAGATATTGGCGTATATCTGCATGGCCTTACAGTGTACCGTAAGGAGTCCGTCGTCTCCCCAGTAGGCCTGTACAGTGTCGCCCTCTATAGGCATGTGAGGCTCTCTTGAAGAGTAGAAGGAGCCTTCCACAACGTAAGGGGCTTCGTCGATAAGCTCAGGAGTGTCGTGTCCAGCGCCCTTTACTGTAGGCTGCTCCGACCACACGTTAGGATGCTCCTCGTGAACTCTTTCAGCGTCAGGCATGGCAGCCTCCAGATATGTCTTATACTCAGGAAGCTGCTCCCAGTCTATGGTAACCTTCTTGGCCGCGTCCTGAGCGTGAGCCTTGGTATCGGCCACTACGAGAGCCACCACGTCTCCGTAATTGAAGATCTTGTCCTCAACGAGAATAGGGTGAGACTGTCCCGTAGCCTTTGATCTAGGCGAGAACTGGAAGAATCCCAGTCTGTTGGGTCCCTCTATGTCGGCGGCTGTAACTACCTTGTAAACGCCCGGCATCTTTTCCGCCTCTTCCTTGTTTATCTTGTTTATCTTGGCGTGGAACGCCACCTTAGGCTGAACGAGAACAGCGTGAAGTGTGTTCTCCGGCATTTTCAGCTCAATATCGTCGCCGTAGTCGGCAAGGCCGCATACCTTTGCCAGAGCCGCCGGACGCACGAGAGGTTTTCCGTAGTACTCCTTGTCCTCAGGAAGCTTGACCATAATGTCCTCAAGAGCGCATTCGCCTCTCATAACCTTGGCCGCGTTCATTACGGCGTCTACTATCTGCTTATAGCCTGTGCATCTGCAGATGTTTCTGTGCTTCTGGAACCAGTCTCTGACTTCCTCCCTTGTAGGGTCGGGATTTTCCTGAAGAAGGCCGTAGGTGGAAACTACAAAGCCCGGTGTGCAGAAGCCGCACTGAATGGCTCCGGCGTGCATGAAAGCCACCTGAATTGGATGAAGATATCTTGGCGCGCCGATGCCCTCAACGGTAATCAGCTCGCTGTACTCCTCCACAGACTTGATCTTCTTGGTACATGAACGGATAACCTTGCCGTTGAGTATGACGGAACATGATCCGCATACGCCTGCGCCGCAGCCGACTTTTGTTCCCGTAAGGCCGAGACGTCTGATAACAGACGCGAGAGTATCCTTCTCGGGATCGCATATAAACATCCGGTCGGCGCCGTTGATGTTTAATGTCATTTTTCTTAACTTCATAATTGCCTCCGCTTCGATAATAACTATGGTTTACTTGCTTTTACAATAAAACTTTATTGTGATAATAGTTTAACAGTTACAAAGGTCTTGTGTCAAGAAAAGGCACGGTTTTTTTGATATATTATCTTGCGGCAAAAAGCTGATTAACCTGCTTTTTATAGGGTTCCCGAGGCTTCAGGGAGGGAGATGGAGTCAAAACTCTATTTTTGTGAGCGTAAAGACACAAAATAGTTAAAAAAATAACGATATTTAACTTTACAAAAAAGGTCCAACGTGTTATATTATGGTTGATAAAACACTCACAGCAATGAGGACCTCCCTCATTAGTGCAGCAGCCTGTACCGCTGCGGCTCCGCCGAAGGAGCGGTTTTGCGGCAAAGGGGAACGGAGCTTCCGCGGAAAACACGCGGAGGCTCTTTCTGCGTTCTGAAAGAAAAAATAAAATTTTTGTTTTACAAAATACGAAACATGGAAGGAACAGTGTGAAAATAAAGACAGTGCCTTGCACAGCCGGCGGCCTTGGGATAAAATTAGATATAATCCCCGCAGGGGAAATGAAAAAAGGCGAAAGGAAGGAGGTCATGGCTTTGCTGAGACCGGGAGATTTCAGAATAACCGACAGAGGAGTCGAGCTGAGCGGACTTAAAGAAGGAGACAGAATACTTGATATAGGATGCGGAAGAGGAGACACGGTGAACCACCTGTCCCGGGACAGAAAAATGAAGGCGGAAGGCATAGACCTGAGCCTTTCGGCAGTAGGAGAGGCAAAGGAAAGATATCCCGGCATAAATGTGAGGTTCGGAGACGGGGAATTCCTGGATGATTACTCATCCTTTACATTTGACGGAGTCTTTATGGAGTGTGTTTTAAGCCTTATAAATATACCGGATGAAGCTCTTCACGAGGCCTACTGTGTTCTGAAAAAGGGAGGAAGGCTGATAATAAGCGATTTATACGAGAGGGAGCCTGAGCCGGGAAAGGTAAAGGCCGTGAGGATAGAGGCGGAAAGACAGAGCAGAATTCCCCATAAGGAGGGAGACTGTGAGGAGGACCGGGAAAGGTTTGTGGATTTCAGATTTGAGGGAGCCTTTTTTAAGGAGCCTCTTATAGCCCAGCTTGAGGAAATCGGCTACAAAGTGACCGCCTTTGAGGACTTTTCAAAGGAGCTAGAGGATTATGTCGCTCAGACAATTATGGAGGAAGGAAGCCTTGACGGCCTTATAACCAATGTGAAGACCACAGATGAGAGGGGAGGAAAAAGAAAGCTGGGATACTTTCTTCTCGTGGCGGAAAAGCCCCTGCAGGCAGGGAGAGGAGTATGAAATGAAAGAGGAGATATTTGAGCTGAAGCTGGAGGGATACTGCTGCAGTCAGATAATAGCGGAAATAAGCCTGAGGCGCATGAGAATGGAAAACTCTCAGCTGGTGGAAGCCTTCGCCGGACTGTGCGACGGAGTTAAATGCGGCAGAATATGCGGCGTAGTCTCGGCGGCAGTGTGTATTATGTACCTTGCCGACGGCAGAGAGGCGGAGAGAGGGCTGGTGCGCGATTATCTGGACTGGTTTGAAGAGGCCTTCGGAGCACTGGACTGCAGCGAGCTTCTGGGAGACGATCCCATGGCAAAGCTGGAAAAATGTCCTATGATGGTGGAATCCACACTGCTTAAGCTGGAGGAGCTTTTAGAGTGGGAATGAAGAGATTTTTAGACATATGGACTGAGAAAAAGACAGGAACGGATCCCGGTCTTCTCACAAGAGGCCGCATAGACGCCTATACGGAGAAAAAGCTTGAGGAAACCCTTCTGTATTCTGTGGAAAACAGCCCCTTTTACAGGGAAAGAATAGGAGACGCCCCTGCATTTAAGGCCTGGGAAAAAGGTGAAAGTGACTTTTTGGGGATGTTTCGAAGCCTTCCCTTTACGGACAGCGGCGACCTCAGGGAAAGAGGACTTGATTTTCTGTGTGTGAATCCGGGAAAAATCAGCCGCGTGGTGACACTGGATACAGGAGGCACCACGGGAAAGCCCAAGAGAATTTTTTTTACGGAAGAGGACCAGGCGCTTACCGTAGACTATTTCAGAAACGGTATGCAGCTTCTTACAGGTAAAGGAGACAGGCTTCTCATATTGATGCCCGCAAGGGCTCCGGGATCAATAGGAACTCTCCTGGCTGAGGCTGTAGAGGGCTTCGGGGCGGTGCCGTTTACCTACGGACTGCCGGCCATGAAGCCTCTGCCCGGCTTTGGAGGAGAGGAAGGAAAAAGAGAGGCCTATGAAATCCTGGAGATAATGAGAAAAGAAAAAATAACCTCAGTGGTGGCGGTGCCGACTCATATGAGGATGCTGGCGGAGGCGGCCGCCGAAGGGAAAAAAAGCGATCCGGATTTTCGGATCCCCACTCTCAAAACAGCCCTTCTAAGCGCGGAATACGTAGGAGAAAGAGACTGCCGCCTTGTAAGGGAAACCTTCGGCTGTGATGTTTATGAGCACTACGGTATGACGGAAATGGGACTTGGCTGCGCCGTAAGCTGCGGAAGAGGAAAGGGCTATCATGTCCGTGAGGCTGATCTTTATATAGAAATTATAGATCCCGAAACAGGAAGAGAGGCTCCCGGGGGAGAGGAGGGAGAGATAGTATTTACCACCCTCACGAGAAAGGGAATGCCCTTTATAAGATACAGAACGGGAGACAGAAGCCGCTGGATAAAAGAAAGCTGTCCATGCGGAAGTCTGCTGAAAAGGCTGGATAAAGTGGGAGAGAGAAAGGAAGTCAAGGGCTATCTGAGATGAGCCCGGGCGGAAAGGAAGAGAAAAATGTCTGAAAAACTGTCATATTTCGCTAGAGACCTTATAGAAAAGGGAGAGGATTTTGTTATTGCCAGTGTAGTTGATACAAAGGGATCAACACCCAGGAAAAAGGGAGCCGTTCTTCTTATGAAAAAGGACGGGTCAACTATAGGCACCGTAGGCGGCGGGCTGCTGGAGGCGGAGACTGAAAAGCTGTGCCGAAAAACCTTAGAGACCAGGGAGAAAAGCAGAGTATACAGCTTCGTGCTTGATGAGAAGCAGAAGGGAGCCCTGGATATGGGCTGCGGGGGAGACGCTGACGTGGAGATCCGTTACATAGACGCGTCGGATCCCGGTGATTTTGTCGATGAATTCAGACTTGCGGACACAGCCTATATTTTCGGAGGTGGCCATGTGGCCTATGCCCTTGAGCCTGTTCTGCGCCACGTTGATTTTAAAACAGTGGTAATAGACGACAGAGAGGAATACGCCAATAAGGAAAGATTTCCCAAGGCGGAGAGAACCATAGCGGAGCCTGATTTCGACCACGCCTTTGACCATATCGAAACAGATGAGGACAGCTATATTATAATAGTAACGAGAGGCCACCGGGGAGATCTTCAGGTCCTGAGGGAAGCTTTAAAACGTCCCTTTGCCTACCTGGGTATGATAGGAAGCAGAAGAAAGAACAGGCTTCTTTACGATGAGCTTTTAAAGGAGGGGGTTTCTCAGGAGCTCATCGACAGGGTACACGCTCCCATAGGTCTTGATATAGGCTCGGAAACTCCCGAGGAAATAGCCATAAGCATAGTGGCGGAAATAATAAAGGAGAGAGCCGGAAAAAAACAGACAGGAGATACCAAATGAAGAAAAAGTCTTCCCCTCCTCTGGGAGCCCTGATACTGGCCGCGGGCATGTCTTCAAGGATGGGAGCCTTCAAACCGCTGCTTAAGGTGGGGGAGGAGACCGCGCTCCTGAGGATAATAAACAGAATAAAGGCCGCGGGAATAGAGGATATAGTTCTGGTGACGGGATATGAGAGACAGAGGCTTCTTCCGCTCATTGAGGGGAAAGGAATAAAAGAGGTATATAACGAAAGCTACAGGCAGGGAATGTTTGAATCCGTAAAGGCCGGACTTGAGGCCTGCGCCGAGATTTTCGCGGAGGATACTGCTTTTTTTCTGCTTCCCGTAGACTGTCCCCTGGTAAGCGAGGAGGTCATGGATACTCTTATTGACGAGCATTTGAGACACGGAGAAGAAAAAAACTTCCTGGTTCCAGTATACGAGGGGAAAAAGGGGCATCCCCTTCTGATTCCAAGGGAGTACATAGGGGAAATATGCTCCTGGGAGGGGGAAGGGGGACTTAAGGGGATAACCGACAGGTACTATGAGAGGATGAAGAGAATTCCCGTGGAGGATGAGGGCTGCCTTCTTGATATGGACACCCCTGAGGGATACAGAGAAATAAAGGACTTTCTGGAAGGGGGAGGAAAGCGGGAGGAGCTTGCGGAGCTGGCGGCGGGAAGACGTATATTCCTAATAAGACACGGGGAAACCAGACAGCACCGGGAAAAGATATTTCTGGGACAGTATGATGTTCCCCTAAGCGGCCTGGGAAGAGATCAGGCGAAAAAAAGCGCCCTGGAGCTTGAGGGAGAGAATATAAAAACAGGTAAAATATATTCGAGCGATCTTTCAAGGTGTCTCGAAACAGCGGAAATAATAAGAGAGGTCCTTCAAAAAAACAGAGCTGTGGAAATAGTGAAGGAAAAAGCCTTCAGAGAAATAAATCTGGGAAGCTGGGATGGAAAGGCCATAAGCCTTGTAAAAAGAGAATTCCCCGAGGACTACCACAGGAGAGGAAAAGACATATTCGCCTTTAAAAAGGGCAACGGAAGCGAGAACTTCTACGATGTCCAGTACAGAGCGGTAAAGGCTCTGAGAAGAATTCTGAAAAACGACTCCTCAGAGGATATTCTCCTGGTCATTCACAGCGGAGTGGCAAGAGCTCTTGAGAACAATCTGAGAGGAAGGCGTGTAAATGACTGCTGGGAAGGGCTTCCCAAAGGGACGTGGAGAAAGGTGGAAATAAAGAAGTAAATTTAATTGACACAGGAGGAGAAGACGGATATAATACCTACTAAAATACTGGGTATTGCATTAAAGAGAAAGGAAACTACAGATATGTCTCAATACAGATTTGAAACCATGCAGATTCATACGGGCCAGGAGAAGCCTGATCCGGCCACAGACGCCAGAGCGGTGCCTATCTACGCGACCACCTCCTACGTGTTTGCCGACTGCGCTCAGGCTGCCGCCAGATTTGACCTTAAGGAGCCGGGAAACATATACGGACGGCTTACCAACTCCACTCAGGAGGTTCTGGAAAAGCGTCTGGCCGCGCTGGAGGGAGGCTCCTCGGCGCTGCTTCTGGCTTCGGGAGCGGCAGCGATCGCCTATACTGTCGAGGCCCTGGCTTCGGGAGGCGGCCATATAGTGGCCCAGAAGACCATATACGGAGGAACCTACAACCTTCTGTCCAATACTCTTCCGGGACTGGGCATAAGTGCTTCCTTCGTAAATATTCATGACCTGGATGAAACGGAAGCGGCTGTGAAAGATAATACGAGAGCTCTTTATATAGAGACCATGGGAAATCCGGGAAGCGATATTCCCAATATAGACGCCCTTGCCGACCTTGCTCACAGACACGGCATCCCCCTGGTAGTGGACAATACCTTTGCCACGCCGTATCTTATGAGGCCCTTTGACCATGGAGCGGATATTGTGATTCATTCCGCCACTAAATTTATCGGAGGCCATGGAACGACTCTGGGAGGCGTGATCATAGAGTCGGGAAAATTCGACTGGAAATCCTCCGGCAGGTTTCCCGTTATTTCAGAGCCAAATCCCGCCTATCACGGAGTCTCCTTTACGGAGGCGGCCGGAGAGGCTGCCTTCACCACCTATGTAAGGGCGGTTTTATTGAGAGATACAGGGGCCGCCATATCTCCCTTCGCCGCCTTTCTCCTTTTACAGGGGGTGGAAACCCTGTCTCTGAGAATGGAGCGTCACGTGGAAAATACCAAAAGGGTTCTGGAATTTCTTAAAGGGCATCCCCAGGTGGAGAAAATAAATCATCCTGCCATGGAGGAGCATGAAAATCACCGGCTTTACCTTGAGTATTTCCCTGAAGGAGGAGGCTCCGTATTCACCTTTGACATAAAGGGAGGAACAGAGGAGGCTCACAGGTTTATAGACAGTCTGGAGCTCTTCTCACTTCTTGCCAATGTGGCCGACGTAAAGAGCCTGGTAATACACCCGGCCACTACCACTCACAGGCAGCTTGAGGAAAGAGAACTGGCGGAGCAGGGAATAAAGCCCAATACAGTGAGGCTTTCCATAGGAACGGAGCATATAGAGGATATTATAGGAGACCTGAAAAAAGGATTTGCCGCGGCGGCGGAAAAAATATAAGGTGAAGGAGAGGTGCGTGTACATGATGATATCCACCAGAGGCAGATACGCCATGAGAGTTATGGTGGATCTGGCAGAAAACAGACAGAGAGGATACGTGCCCATGAAGGAAATTGCCGAAAGACAGGAAATATCTCTGAAATATATTGAGCAGATAATATCGGTTCTGTCGAAAAATTCTCTTATTGAAGGAGTACGTGGAAAGGGAGGCGGATACAGGCTCAGCCGTCCTCCCGCCGGATATACGGCGGAGGAGGTGCTGCGTCTTACAGAAGGAGATCTGGCGCCTGTGGCATGTCTTCAGTGCGGGCGGAAGCCATGCAGCAGAGAAAAGGTGTGCAGGACAAAAACTCTCTGGAAGGGACTTGACGCAGTCATATCCCAATATCTTGAAAGCGTCACTTTAGAGGACCTTATGGAAAAATAGCGGAAAGACAGTCTATCGGTAATAAGGAATGGTAAAGGCTATTTCGGCTCCTCCCATGGAGTTGTTTTTCGCCGATATGGTTCCCGAATGCTGGGAAATTATCTGTTTTGATATATAGAGCCCCAGGCCCGATCTGCCCTTTCTTCCCCTGTTCAGCTTTTTTCCTCCGCTGAAATTCCGCTCAAATATGTGAGGCAGGTCCTCGGGGCTTATGCCGCTGCCTCTGTCGCTGACGGTAAAGACGATTTCTCCCTCCGGAACATCCTGAAGGGAAAGGTCGTCGTCTCTTTTGCTGAGATTTTCGTCGGGACAGGCTCTGCAGTCTACGCGGATCTCTCCTCCGGCGGGAGTGTGGCGTATGGCGTTGTTTATTATGTTTGAAACAACCTGCTGTATCCTGTATGAGTCGGCGATAATAACGGCCTCCTCAGGGATATCGGAGGAGGTTACGGCTCTTCGGCCCGAGGTTGTAATGTGGAATTCTCCCTGGTTGACAAGGTCTCCCAGAAGAGAAGCCGCCGGCTGTTCGTAAAATTTATATTCAAGGCTCTGAGACGAAAAATCCGACGCCTGCCGGAGATCATCCAGCAGGGTGGTGAGCATCATGGCCTTTGAGTTTATCATTTTCAGATATGTATTGGAGGATTCGGGAGGGACAACATTGTCCAGGAGGCTGTCCGCGTAGCCCTGAATAAGGGTTATGGGAGTTTTTATCTCATGGGAAATATCCTCGAGGAACTCCTGCTTTGCCTGCTGGGCGGCCTTTATGCCCTCCTCCATCTTTTTTTCCTGGGTTATATCTCTCAGGATTCCCTCCACGGCGGTAACGGTGCCCGTATTGTCTCTTATGGGAATATAATGTATTTCAGACCATTTTTCAATATTTCCCCGTCTGTACAGGGAGAGGATGCCGTTTCCCGGCTTTGATACAGGTCGTGAAAAGATGTAGAGAATATCCTTGTATTTCTTTTCAGTGTTCACATAGTCGAAAAAACGCTCGGGCATATTGTAAAGCTGACTGTCCGTAAGGCCGATGAGCTTTGAGATTCCCGGACTTATATACTCGAATTTCTGATTTTTGTAATCGTAGAGAAACATGGAGTTGGAGGAGTTTTCCACCAGGAGACGGAATCTGGAGGACTGCTTCGCGTCCAGAAAGCGCTGCTTCTTAAAGTATATTATTATG
>DVMP01000063.1 GCA_018714925.1 Candidatus Allocopromorpha excrementigallinarum | reverse complement strand
ATAATACAGAGGAGAGAAAAGGCGTAAAAACGCCTTTGCCGAAGGTCGGATAAAGAATAGAAAGAAAGGGTTCGGCTTTATTTATGGACAGAACTGTGCTTCACTGCGACATGAACGGCTTCTACGCTTCAGTGGAACTGCTGGATCATCCCCATCTTAAAAACGTTCCCATGGCGGTATGCGGAAGCCCCGAAAACCGCCACGGTATAATACTGGCAAAAAACGAAATCGCCAAAGGCTTCGGAGTGGTTACCGCCGAAACTCTCTGGCAGGCCCGCAGGAAATGTCCGGAGCTTCAGGTTGTTCCTCCCCACCACGACAAATACAGACATTACAGCAGACTTATAAACGAAATCTATCTCCGCTTTACCGATATGGTGGAGCCCTTCAGCGTAGACGAGTCATGGCTTGATGTAACAGGCAGTCTCCGCCTTTTCGGAAGCGGCCGTCAGATAGCCGATACCATAAGAAGAACAGTAAGGGAGGAGCTGGGGCTCACTCTCTCGGCGGGAGTCTCCTTCAACAAGATCTTTGCCAAAATGGGAAGCGATTATAAAAAGCCTGACGCCACAACCGTCATAACGAGAGAAAACTACAGGAGCATCCTCTGGCCTCTTGACATAGAATCACTGTTTTTCGTAGGCAGCGCCACAGCGGCCAGGCTCCGCGGCTACGGCATAAATACCATAGGCGATCTGGCCCTTTCCGAAAGAAGCCTTATATCGCGCCTGCTGGGAAAGCAGGGCTCTGTGATCCATGACTACGCCAACGGACTTGACGACACTCCCGTTCTCAGGTATGACAGAAGGGAGGATATAAAATCCATAGGAAACGGCATCACCTTCCGAAGAAATCTTTCCGGGGAGGAGGACATTAAAACCGCCGTCACAGGTCTTGCCGACACTGTGGCCACCCGGCTGAGAAAGCATCATATGAAGTGCTTCGGCGTAAAGGTGGACATAAAGGATACGCGTCTCAAGGTCATATCCAGGCAGCAGCAGCTTGACAACCCTACAAACGTAACCGGAGTTATTTCAGCCGCGGCTCTGTCCATAATCAAAAAATCCTGGAGATTCAGAGAACCGGTGAGAATGCTTACCATTACAGCCATAAATCTGTGTCATGAAAACCAGTCGAGACAGCTTTCCCTTTTCAGCAGCGAGGACCTTCTTGAGGAAAAGGGAGAGAAGCTGGAAAAGGCCGTGGATGTCATAAGAAAAAAATACGGAACCGACGCCATATCCTTCGGTTCCGTTATCGGCAACGATATAGGCCTTGATTTCAAGACTCCCCGCGGCAAAGAATGATCTGATCTATGACAGCACCTGCGCCATCCTGTACAGTTCCGCGTCAAAGGCTCGCTTCATCTCAACGGCCTCTTCCAGAGGGCAGGCTGTTATAATTCCTCCCGCTATGCCTATGGCTCTGCTGTCCTCGTCATTGTACAGAAGCTCCGCCGCCCTGGAGGCTGTAAGGCTCGCCAGTATTCTGTCCGCGCCTGTGGGAGTGCCTCCTCTCTGAATATATCCCGGCACTACCGTCCTTGTCTCTCTTCCCGTTTTTTCCTGGAGTATTTTTCTCAGCTGCTCCGTCCCTATGTTTACTCCTTCCGCCTTTACTATTATACTGTGAAGCTTTCCCGACTGCTGTCCTTTAATAACCCTTCTGCACAGAGAATTTATATCCGGCTCTTCCTCCGGCACCAGTATGGCGTCAGCCCCTCCGGCCAGCCCCGCGTGAAGAGCTATATCTCCGCAGTTTCTTCCCATTACCTCCACTATGGTTGCTCTCTCGTGGGCCGATGAAGTATCTCTTATGTTGGAGATCAGTGAGAGAACCGTGTTTACCGCTGTATCAAAGCCTATGGTTCTGTCCGTATATCCCAGATCGTTGTCTATGGTTCCCGGCACTCCCATAACCCTGATTCCCAGCCTTGAAAGAGCGGCGCCTCCTCTGAAGGAGCCGTCTCCTCCTATAACCACAAGGCCTTTTATTCCAAAGGTGTCGAGTATATCCGCGGCCTTTTCCTGCCACTCTCTTTTCATGAATCTTTCACTCCTGGCAGTTCTCAGTATGGTGCCGCCTCTCTGGAGTATATCTCCCACATGGTACCACTCCATCTTTTTGATTTCTCCGTCTAAGAGGCCTTCATATCCTCTTTCTATGCCGTATACATCCATACCCATGGATATGCCCCTTCTCACCGCCGCTCTTATGGCCGCGTTCATTCCGGGAGCGTCTCCTCCGCTTGTAAGTACTCCTATTTTATCCATACTCATCCTCCACTCTTTCAGCCCTTATAATTATCCTCTCCTACAATTTCTATTATTTCCTTCCTGAACGTTCCGTCGGGATTTACCCACAGCTCCGGCGATGTTCTCACCGATCCTCCCTCCGCCATGTAAAGTATCGCCTGATAATTTCCTCTGTGTCCTGCCATTACCCTTTTCACTTTATTCATCAGCGTCCTTCTGTCTCCTTCCGGAAGCCTTATTTTCACTATGCCCTCAGGGCCTTCCCCGTTTCCCCTTTCTTTCTTTTCCTCTTTTTCTGAGGACAAGGCCTTAATATCGGTAATCTTTTCACCTAAAAGCTTGGGAACCTCTCCTTCCTTGAAATTTATGGTTCCAGAAACAGCTATTATGGCGTCCTCCTTTATAATGCTGCCGAATCTTTCATAGACGTTGGGGAAGACAACCACCTCTACCGTTCCGTAAAGGTCCTCCAGATTGACGAAAGCCATTATTTTTCCGTTCTTTGTTACGAGAGTCTTTTTGGAGGCCACTATTCCCGCCATAACGGCGTTCATGCCGTCCTTTATATAGCTGTGCTCCTCTCCCTGCTCCTCCACGTCCAGAACCTCTGACAGCTCCTGAGCGTTGACGGTGGTCATTCTTTCAATAAGGTCCTCATACTCCTTGAGAGGATTCTCCGTTATATAAACTCCCAGCATTTCCTTTTCCTGAGCTATTAAAACCTCCTTAGGAAAGTTTTCCACCTGCGGAAGGGTATTTATGCTCCCTCCCTCCTCCATGGCGACGGCGTTTGTCTGGAAAAGCGATATCTGTCCTTCTATATTGTTTTTCGCCCTGGCCTGAGCCGATTCCAAAAGGCTTTCATATACTTCCTCGTGAGCGGCCCTGTTTTCACTGAAGCAGTCGAGAGCCCCGGCCTTTATAAGGCTTTCCACCGCCTTCTTGTTTACCCTGTGTATATCCACGTTTTCAATAAACTGAAAGATGTCTTCAGGCAGACCCTTCTCCTCTCTGGCCTCTATTATGGCGTCTATGGCTCCCTCTCCCACGTTCTTTACACCCAGAAGACCGAATCTTATTTTTCCCTCATTTACGGAGAATTTTTTCTGACTGGCGTTTACATCGGGAGGAAGCACCTTTATGCCCATTTCGCTGCAGTTTCTCATGTATTTGCTTATGGAGTCAGAATCTCCCATTACGCTGGTCATAAGAGCAGCCATAAACTCAACGGGATAATGGGCTTTAAGATATCCTGTCTCATAGGCCACCACAGCGTAGGCGGCAGCGTGAGATTTGTTGAAGGCATACTCCGCGAAGCTTACCATCTGATTGAATATTTCCTCGGCAGCTTCCTTTGGCACTCCGTTTCGTATACAGCCCATTATCTCTATATTGCCCTCCTCGTCTGTTTTGCCGTTGATAAAATATTCCTTTTCCTGAAGCATTACGTCCATCTTTTTCTTGCTCATGGCCCTTCGCACCAGGTCTGATCTTCCGTAGGAATATCCCCCCAGATCGCGGACAATCTGCATAACCTGCTCCTGATAGACAAGGCAGCCGTAGGTTACCGCAAGTATCGGTCTGAGCTTTTCATGGATGTATTTAATGCCTTCGGGATTTTTCTTGTTGTCTATATATGTGGGTATTGACGCCATGGGACCCGGTCTGTAGAGGGATATGCCGGCCACTATGTCTTCAAAGCAGTCAGGCTTAAGGTTCTTCATAAAGCTTGTCATGCCGGCGCTTTCCAGCTGAAATATTCCCTGAGTATTTCCCTGGGCTATCATCGCGTAAACCTGGGGATCATCGTAGGACATGGAGGAAAAATCTATATCCACACCGTGATTTTTCTTAACCATTTCAACAGCGTCCCTTATGACAGTAAGATTCCTCAGCCCCAGAAAATCCATTTTAAGAAGCCCCAGCTCCTCTATGGTGGTCATGTTAAACTGAGTGGAAAGGCCCTTGTCCGCCAGATACAGAGGAACGTACTCGTCAAGCCTCTCCTTGGAAATCACTATCCCGGCCGCGTGAGTGGAGGCGTGCCTCGGCATTCCTTCAATGGCCCTGGACATATCTATCACCCTTCTTGTGGTTTCCTCCGTCTCATACTTGACCTTAAGCTCCGGACTGGTTTCAAGAGCCTTGTCTATGGTCATCTTAAGGGAGAAGGGTATGGCCTTGGCTATGGCGTCCGTCTCAGGATAGCTTACGTTCAGCACCCTGCCTACATCTCTGACAGCCGCCTTGGCCTTCATGGTTCCGAAGGTTATAATCTGAGCCACGTTGTCTTCCCCGTATTTTTCCGTAACGTAATCTATAACCTCTCCGCGCCTCTCATAGCAGAAATCTATGTCTATATCCGGCATACTGACCCTTTCGGGATTAAGAAACCTTTCGAATATCAGGCTGTATTTTATCGGGTCTATATCCGTTATCCTCAAGGTATAGGCCACTATGCTGCCGGCAGCGGAGCCTCTTCCCGGGCCTACCATTATTCCTTTATTTTTGGCGTAGTTTATGAAATCCCATACTATCAGAAAGTATTCCACATACCCCATATTCTCTATGGTGGAAAGCTCATAATCAAGCCTTTCCTTCAGCTCCCTCAGCTTTTCTCCCTCAGCCTCGGGATATCTTTCCCTGAGGCCCTTTCCGCAGAGCATTCTCAGATACTCTCTGTTCTCCATGCCGTCGGGGGCTTTAAAATCAGGCAGATGAAGCTCTCCGAAGGTAAAGGTGACGTTGCATCTTTCTGCGATTTTCGCCGTATTGTCGCAGGCTTCGGGGATGTTGGAGAAGATTTTTCTCATCTCCTCTTCGGACTTGAGATAAAACTGGTCGTTGGCAAATTTCATCCTGTCCTCGTCATCCACTGTGGTTCCCGTCTGTATGCACATAAGCACATCCTGGGCCACCGCATCCTCCTGTCGTACATAATGAACGTCGTTTGTGGCGACAAAAGGAATTCCCGTCTCCTCATGGAGCCTTTTCATATCAGGCAGTATCCTCGCCTCTTCCTCAAGGCCCTGATCCTGAAGCTCCAGATAGAAGTTTCCCTTCCCGAATATCTCTTCCATTTCAATGGCTTCTCTTTTTGCGCCTTCGTAATCGCCACTGAGGAGCCTGTGCTGTATTTCTCCCGCAAGGCAGGCCGAAAGGGCTATTATTCCCTCGCTGTGCCGGCGAAGCAGGTCTTTGTCTGTTCTCGGCTTATAGTAAAACCCGTGTCTGTAGCCCTCAGACACTATCTTCATGAGATTCTTATATCCTGTGTTGTTTTCCGCCAGAAGAACAAGATGCCCCATATGCTTGTCCTTTTCGGCGTCCTTGTCAAAAAGAGTTCTGGCAGCCGTATAGACCTCGCATCCTATTATGGGCTTTATTCCCTCTCTGAGACAGGCCCTGTAAAAATCCATGACTCCGAACATTACCCCGTGATCGGTTATTGCCAGAGCCTCCATCCCCAGCTCCTTCGCCCTGGCCGCGATATCGTCTATTCTTGAAGCCCCGTCAAGAAGGCTGTATTCCGTATGTACGTGCAGATGTGTAAATGCCATATATTTAACCTCTGTTTAAACCTCTGAATCCAAAATTTCTACCGTTTTGAAAAAATATATTTACATTTTAACACAAAAACGGTTTTTTCAGTGGAAAAATCAATATAAATAAAGTAGAATAAAAAATGTTGAGGAGAAGGTAATTATGAAAAAAGTATTTTTAGTAATTTCTGTAGTAGTACTGCTGCTTATTGCGGCAATCACAGTTACAACTTTCGCCTATGCAAGAACATCGGATTATGAGAGCTCCGTTCTACCTGATAAAACCATGATCAACGGAGTTGACTGCTCCGGTCTTACATACCGTGAGGCGGCGTCAAGGATATCTCAGGAGTGGAACCAGCGCACTCTTGTTGTTTTCGGTGTTCTCAACGAGGAGCTGACGGATTTCACCGACTTTGGCTGCACCTATGATATCGAAAATGAAATCAGGAAAATAAAGGACAACTACATGGTCTTTGCGGCAGCCAACAGATATTTCGGCCTTCCTGTTTCCGTGCGGATTCCCATGATAGTAGAGAATTACAGCGATGAATTCAGAGAAAGGGTTTTCGCGGCTGATTTCCTCAACCATCCCAACGCTACTGAAAGCCGCGACGCCTATGTGGACATATCCGATCCCGACTTCCCCATAGTCAAGGAAAAATACGGAACAGAGGCTGATAAAGAGAAATTTTTCAAGGACCTTCTCACCCATATACAGATCGGCGATCTTAAAATGATATACGATGAACGCTCCTATTACACCATGCCTAAGGTGACGGCGGAAAGCAAGGAGCTTCTTGACTATCAGAAATTCTGCAGGGATTACCTGGGCCAGAAGATAACCTATCAGCTGGGATCGGAAACCTTTACTCTCACAAGCCAGCAGCTTCAGGAGCTCATGAAGGAAGGATATTCCGGAGAGGCTGATGAGGAAAAGGTGGCCGCCTATGTGGCCTCCCTCGCTGAAAAATATGATAACGTAGGAGCAAAAAGAAGCTTTACTACTCTGTACGGAAAGAGCATTACCGTAAACGGCGGCCTCTACGGCTGGACCATAGATCAGGAAAAGGAAGCCGCCCAGCTTACAGCGGATATAAATTCCCATAAGGACGTGAGCAGACCTCCCGTCTACTCCTTCGAAGGCTACGGAGAGTATTCAAGGGATGTGGGAAACACCTATATAGACGTTGATATATCCACCCAGAAGGTAAGGTTCTACAAGGATGGAGGCCTTATTTTCTCCTGCGATACTGTAACAGGCAACAGAACCACGGGAACACTCACCCCTACAGGTACATATTACGTCATCAACAAGGCGCGAAACGTTGTCCTGCGTGGAGATAATGTGGACGGCACCACCTACGAAAGCCCGGTTAAATACTGGCTGGGAATCAACTGGACGGGAATAGGCTTCCACGACGCCGACTGGAGAAGCTCCTTCGGAGGAAGCATCTGGATCACCAACGGTAGCCACGGCTGTATAAACATCCCTCCTTCCAGAATGGGCGAGCTGTATAATAAGGCGGAAATAAACATGCCTGTAGTGGTTCATTATTAAAGGTCAAAATAAAAATCTCCCCGGCTGCTCTTTTGATGAGGCGGCCCTGGGGAGATTTTTTCCTGATTTAATACGTCATATGCTTATTCCCGCTCCGACTGAGAGCTCCCGGCCCCTGCTATGTATATATCCGAATAGTACACATACATGTTCTTGATGCCGTATATATCCAGAACTCTGATGTTGTCGCTGTCATAATCCTGAAGCACAATGTAGTTTATTCCCACTCCTATGAGAAACCCGTAATACTCCTCTATGCTGTTGGAGCCTACCAGCTGCTCCACCTTAACATACCTTCCTATCTGTGTTCTGAAAAAGCCGTTTTGATACTGTATAGCGTTGTAGTCCAGTATTTCATTGTATTCAGGCGGCAGCAAAGGATTTGCCGGCACCTTGAATCTGGGGCTGTTGGGGATTATCATGGGATAGGTTTCAGCGCCGGAAAAGCTTCCTATGGCGGCGCTGAGGTTTTCGTTTATCTCCTCAATGGATATATCCCCCTCCTCCGCCGCCTCCTCTGCCGGAGCTTCAGACATATAGCTTATGTCCTCCAGAACCGGCGTTATATCGGACAGAGGAATTTTCAGCGCGTATTTCTGTTCTGTAGCCATTCGATCACCTCTTAATTTATGTTAATTCGTAATATCTCGTCGGTATATAGAAGCAGTGATCTCCGATTCTGTTGTGTATGACTCCCACGCGAGTAGGAAAGTATGCGGGACACGTCTGGCTGTAGGGATTGAAAAAGAAAAGGGAATTATCCACTCCCGCCAGCCTTCCTCCGGCCATAGCCCAGTCGACTATTTCGTAATGTACGTCTGTAGGCGTCATATTGTAAACATTCTGACTGTTATAATATCCTCCTACCGATGTCTTCATGCAGGTAAACTGGTTCTCCTGCTCTATTATGTTTCTTATGTTTCCCCCTTCGTTTATTCTGGCGAACTCGCCGAAGGTTATGGTGGCTCTGTTCATTACCACCGTCGCTACGGCCCTCATTCCGTCGTCTCCCTCTCCGCCGGCCTCGCACTGTATGAGTCTGGCAAACAGCTCTCGTGTATCCATTGGCTTTCTATCCACCTTTCGATCATTACTACGGTATTATATGACCGATTTTATTTTTTTGTTCTGAATATGAGCCTTTTTAATTTCTCCCCATCCCAGGGAATGAGAGGGTACAGATACGAGTTTCCCGTTACGGTCCTTGTGGCCGCCATTACGCACATGGAAATAAGAAAGGCCGCCGCCATTCCCTCCCAGCCGAAGCTGTGAGCTCCTATGAGCATAAGCACTCTCACGAATTTTATTCCATACCCCAGCTCTATGCTTGGCTGTGTAAAGCTGGCAAGGGCCACTACCGCCATACAGAGAATTGTCTGAGGCACAAACCACCCTGAGGATACGGAAAATTCTCCCAGCAGCAGGGCGCCTATGACGGAAAGAGAGGTCCCCAGGGATTCCGGCGTGTTCAGTGAGGCCAGCTTAAGACCGTCAATGGCTATTTCCAGCAGTATAAACTGCCAGAATATACTTATGGCGAACTCCTCCTCTGTTATAAAGAACCTCAGCCCGTCGTGAACAGGTATATCTCCTTCAGCGAAAAGAAGATAAACGGGAGTGGCAAAGAGGATCACAGCGATATTGGCTATTCTGAGAAACCTGAAGTAGTTGCCTGTAAGCCATGGAAAATAATAGTCGTCAACGTCCTGTACAAAATCAAATACCCCTGCCGGAACCATAATGACAGTAGGAGAGTTGTCCACTATAAGGGCTATCTTACCTTCCTCCAGATGGGCTGCCGCCACATCCGGCCTCTGGGTATACCTGACTCTGGGAAAGGGGTTGAGCCTTGAGGCCTTTTTCCCTGTAAGGCTTTCAACGAGAGTCTGCTCAGTTACCGTAAGTCCCTTTATATCCAGCTTTTTAAGAGCCTCATCCAGCTTTTCCACCATACCTGTGTCCGCCTTCCCCTTCATGTAGGCCATGGACACGTCTGATTTGGTCACTCTTCCTATTGAATATATTCTGAATATCATATTGTTGTCTCTTATTCGCCGTCTTATAAGGGCGATATTGGTCATCATGGACTCGACAAATCCATCCTTTGATCCCCTCAGGCTCTTTTCCTTGGAGGGCTCTGAAACGCCTCTTAAGGGATAATCTCTGCAGTCTATTATGATAATCCCCTCATAGCCTGATATTACCAGAGGAACAAGCCCCGAGTACATAAATTTAACAGCCTGATCTATGTCATGGACCACCAGACTGTCAAGAAATGGCAGATTGTATTTTATAAAGTCCTCCGCATCCTTCGCCCTGTCAACCTGATCCTCCTTAAGGGAAAAAAGGCTGAAGATAACTCTCTGCATCATGCTTCCGCTTACAAGGGCATCCGCGAAAAACATGGCTGCCTCCCGGCCTCCTATGCTGAGCCTTCTTTCCAGAAGATCGAAGCTTTCTCCCACAGGAACCCGGCTTTTTATTTCACGCAGCAGTCCTTCATACTTTTTTTCATTAGTTTTATCCATAAAAAAACCTCGCATAATTTTGGTATTAGTTTTATCCTTTAACCTTTCATATATGCGAGATTTCAGATTTACGGCGAAAATTTTCTCTTATCTCCTTCTCCTTCCCATAAGGCTGTCAAGAAGCAGCAGCAAATAGCCTGTTCCCAGAAAAAGGAAAAGAGATTCCGGAAAGCCCGCCCCGGGCATGGTGAAATATTCTACGGGACGGAGGGCCGCTCCCATTCTGTTTACAATCAGAACCGCCAGATTAAACAGCACCGGTATTATGGTCCAGAACGCGGGACTGTAAACTGAAAACCTCCCCTTGGGACAGAAGAGAATATAATCGGCAAAGGCTATTGCCGGAGCCGCCAGACAGAGAAGGAGATATCCCGCTCCCGTTTCGGCTGCCGCGGCGGAGCTTCCCCAGGATGCGAGAAGCCACCTGATAAGGATCACCGCCATGTATATGGTTACGGCTCCTCTGAGGCTTCCCCTTTCATTTGAGGGTCTTCCCACAACGAGGTATACGAAATATATGAATCCCAGGAGGCAGGCTATGACGGTAAAATCCTCCATAACCGTTCCGAGGCTTTCTCCCGGCCCTGTCAGCTTTACAGCCAGCCCGCCGCCGCAGGCGGCCAGAAAAAGCACTCTGAACACAAGCGCGGCGGCGTTGTTTTTTATATACATGCTTTTATCCTTTCTGTTTTTCCTTTCTTTGGAGAGCGGCCCTTATAAATTCCCTGAAGAGAGGATGAGCTTTATTCGGCCTGCTCTTGAATTCCGGATGATACTGAACTCCTACGAAATAATCATTTGCCGGTATTTCCACCGCCTCTGCCAGTCTTCCGTCGGGAGAGGTGCCGACTATTTTCATACCATTTTCCTCAAAGCTCTGCCTGTAGCTGTTGTTAAACTCATATCTGTGGCGGTGTCTTTCGGATATTTCAAGACTTCCGTAGGCTCCTGCCAGTATGGAGCCTTCTTTTACGGAGCATGGGTATGCTCCCAGTCTCATGGTGCCTCCCTTAGGCATCTCACCGTTCTGGTCGGGCATGAAATCTATGACCTTTTCAGGACAGGCCTCATTAAACTCTCCCGAGTCAGCCTCTTTTATTCCCAGCACGTTTCTCGCGAATTCTATTACAGCGATCTGCATACCAAGACATATTCCCAGATACGGCACGTTGTTTTTTCTGGCAAATCCGGCGGCGGCTATCTTCCCCTCTATTCCTCTTTCTCCAAAGCCTCCCGGAACAAGTATCCCCTCCGCCTCTTTGAGAATGTCCGCGGCAGTGTCTTCCCTTACGTCTTCAGCCTCTACCCATTTAATGTCCACACAGCAGCTGTTTTCGTATCCTCCGTGTCGAAGCGCCTCCGCTACGGAAAGATACGCGTCGTGAAGCTTCACGTATTTTCCCACCACGGCGATTTTCACGGATTTTTTTCTGCTTTTTATCCTCTCCACCATGGTCTTCCATTCTTCCATATCACACGGCCCGGCGTCTATCCCCAGCTCCCTGCATACGATCCATGAAAGCCTTGATTTCTCCAGCATGATAGGCGCTTCATACAGAACGGGGAGAGTTATGTTCTCTATAACGCAGTCAGGCTTTACATTGCAGAAAAGTGATATTTTTTCAGCGATGCTCTCATCTATATGCTCGTCGGCTCTCATAACTATTATGTCAGGAGAGATTCCCATAGCTCTCAGCTCCTTTACCGAGTGCTGCGTCGGCTTTGACTTGTGCTCTCCGGAGCTTTTAATATACGGAACAAGGGTTACATGTATAAAAAGGCAGTTTTCCTTTCCCTGCTCCAGGGACACCTGCCTTATGGCTTCCAGAAAGGGCTGGCTTTCTATATCCCCCACGGTGCCGCCTATTTCTGTTATTATAACATCCGCCTTTCCTTTTTTCCCTACATTGTATATAAATTCCTTAATTTCATTGGTTATATGCGGTATTACCTGTACGGTATTTCCCAGATATTCTCCCTGTCGTTCTTTATTTAAAACATTCCAGTAAACCTTTCCCGTCGTAAGATTGGAATACCTGTTAAGATCCTCGTCTATAAATCTTTCATAGTGCCCCAGGTCCAGATCCGTTTCAGCGCCGTCGTCGGTTACGTAAACCTCTCCGTGCTGATAAGGGCTCATGGTGCCGGGATCGACATTTATATAGGGGTCAAGCTTCTGAGCCGTAACTCTGAGGCCTCTGGCCTTCAGCAGTCTCCCTAAAGACGCGGCTGTTATACCCTTTCCGAGGCCCGAAACCACTCCTCCTGTCACAAAAATATACTTTTTCATTTCTCCACCGCCTTTCGAAATTTACGCAGACAAGGTAACCTGCAAAATAAAATGCGCAAAAATAAAAAAATATAAGGGATTTGGCTTTTTAGGTGAGAAGGATATCTCAGACCCCATTTCTGCCGTCTTCCTTATTTTTCTATCTTTGCGCACAAATTTTACTGAAATATTATACTATAAAAACCCCCTGTTTCGCAACGTTTTTTTGCAAAAAGGAAGCCGCGCCTTTCACATGGCACGGCTTTCTCATGGATTATAATATTGGCTCATATTTCCTGAAGAAGCTGTTCAAACTGCATCTGGAGCCTTACCTTTGTGAATCTGCTCCACTTGT
>DVMP01000005.1 GCA_018714925.1 Candidatus Allocopromorpha excrementigallinarum | reverse complement strand
GAAAGCTCCGTCGAAGGCCTCAGAGGAAGAGCGCTCAGAAACATGAAGTCCTTCGATGAAATGAAGATAGAGCCTGCGATCAGCACCGTGAGCGGTACTCCGTGTTCCGAAAGCTGCGATAAATGCATAAGATCCTGTATGTATGATGCCATAACAAAAGAAGACGGAGAAATAAAGGTGTCCAAGGATATGTGCACGGGCTGCGGGCTGTGTACGTTCATCTGTCCTGAGGGAAAACTCAAGCTGGATTGGTAATTTATTAACGGAATTGAGAAAAAAGACTTGAAATATTCTGAAAACATGTTATTATAGTATTATGAAACTGGTTACAAGGCCGGAAACGGTTTTCAATATCTTTTCAAAAAAGGAGGATGAAGGTTATGTATAAGTGTAGTTTAGAAAGAATGTCGGACAAAATCAGAACATTCGCCAAGTACGGAGACGCGGGACACGGCGGAATCACAAGATACTCCCTTTCACCTGAAGCCAACATGGCGAGAGCGGAGTTCAAAAAGAGAATGGAAGCCATAGGAGCCAAGGTGGAATGCGACGACGTAGCATGTATGTACGCGACCATAGAGGGCTCGGATCCAAACGCCAAGAGAATCGTAATGGGCTCCCACTGCGACTCCGTAAAGAACGGAGGAAATTACGACGGAATTCTCGGAGTAATGACGGGAATGGAGGTTCTTGAAACTGTAGTAAAGGAAAATATTCCTCATAAGCATCCTCTTACGGCGATGATCTGGACAAACGAGGAAGGATCACTTTATCCGCCTGCAATGATGGTATCGGGAATAATCTGCAACGATTACCTTCCGCCTGAGCTGGCCAAGAACTTCAAGTATGAGAATATGATGAAGTCGAAGCCGATGGATGAAAGCGAATTCGCCAACTTCGGAGAAGCTCTGGCAGCATCTCCTTACAAGGGAGATAAGGCCAACAGAATAAGCCCTGACAAATACTGCGCCATGTTTGAGGCTCACCTTGAGCAGGGACCTATCCTTGAGGATAACGGCAACGAAGTGGGAGCTGTACAGCTGGTAATGGGAATGTTTAACTACAGAGTAAGATTCCACGGATTTACCGCTCATGCGGGCACCTTCCCAATGGCAAAGAGACATGACGCTCTCTATGCGGCGGCGGCCTTCCTGTGCGAGATGCACAAGAGATTTGACGAGCTCAATGAGGGACAGGATCCTGAATTCGTATACACTACGGGAGAAATATATGTACACCCTGGAATCCACACATGTATAAATGACGAGGCTGAGTTCTCCCTGGACGTAAGACATCCTGATCCTGAGCTGAGACAGAAGGTAATGGATATTCTCAAGGAAATGGCAGCGGAAGAATGGTGCAAATGTACATGCGATATAGAGGAGCAGTGGGTAAGAGATACGGTATACTTTGACAAGAACCTTGTGGGCTTTGTTGAAGAATCCATGGAGGAGATGGGAGTAAAATGGCAGAAGATACTGTCAGGAGCCGGACACGATGCACAGTTCTGCGCTTACATGATCCCTACCACCATGCTGTTTGCCAGAACAAAGGCCGGACTTTCCCACTGTGAGGATGAGAGAGTATCCGACGAGGACTGCACAACTGTAGCTACAGCTACTCTTAACGCCGTTCTCAAGGCTGACAAGTTCTACGACTAGTCCTGAAGACGGACTGAAAAAGTTCGCTTAACCGGTTGGTATAGCTGCATTTTCAAAAGACCTCAATAAAGAAGCCGATGGAAATGCAGCTTTTTTATCATAAGCTATGAGCAAAATGCCGTAAGGAGGAATTAAATTGAGTAAAGTAGTAAAAGCAAAGTATACTGCTGAAGCCGTAGCTGGATTTACTCACAGAACAGCTATGGAAGAAGCGGCAAGATGCCTGCTCTGCCACGACGCGCCGTGCAGTCAGGGATGCCCTGCCGGAACTGACCCGGCCAAGTTCATAAGATCCATAAGGTTCAGAAATGTTAAGGGAGCGGCTGAAACCATCAGAGAAAACAATATTCTCGGAGGAAGCTGCGCCAGAGTCTGTCCTTATGACAGATTGTGTGAAGAAGCCTGCAGCAGATGCGGTATAGACAGACCTATAGAAATAGGAAAGCTCCAGAGATACGCCATTGAGCAGGAAAAGGTATTCAAGATGAAGACCTTAAAGGCTCCTTCAAAGAAAAAGGATGCCAAGATAGCCTGCGTGGGAGCGGGACCTGCTTCCCTGGCATGCGCCTCTGAGCTGGCAAAGGAGGGCTACAGAGTAACCATATTTGAAAGAGAGGAAAAGGCCGGCGGCGTGCTGACATACGGCATCACCCCTAGCAGACTTCCTCAGTCTGTAGTAGACCACGATATCGCTCAGGTAAAGGGCCTTGGAGTAAAGTTTGAATTCAACAGAGAAGTAAAGGCTGAAGATCTCGCCGACTATGACGCTGTGTTCGTAGGAGCGGGTCTGTGGGCGTCAAACCTTCCTAAGATAGACGGAATAGATCTTGAGGGCGTATACTCAGCGGTAGACTTCCTTAAGAACGCCAGAACAAAGAAAACCGATTTTGATCCGGGAAAGAGAGTGCTGGTAGTAGGCGGCGGAGACGTTGCCGTGGACTGTGCGGTAACTGCCAAGCTTCTGGGAGCTGAAGATGTTAAGATCGTTTACAGAAGAACTCTTGAGGAAGCTCCGGGAAATATAAACGAGTTCCATTATGCTCTTTCCCTGGGGATAGGCATCACCACGGGAATGGCCCCGGCGGCTATTAAGGGAAATAAAAAGGTAGAGGCTGTTGATTTTGCCGGATTCAGAGACGAGGCGGCAAAGCTTACTCTCAGCGCCGACACCATAGTTTTCGCTACAGGCCAGAAGGCGGAAGATATTACTGCCATAGCTGACGTAAAGGTTACTGATAAGGGAACCGTTAAGGCCTCAAAGGGCAAGGCGGGCGGCAAATTCTTCGCTGCCGGCGATGTAGTAAACGGCGGAAAGACTGTCGTTGAAGCGGTTGCCGAAGGTAAGGAAGCGGCAGCGGCCATGATGGCTTATCTCGAAAAGAAAGGAGTGAAATAGAATGGCAGTTAAGAAAGATTTATCAATAGATTATTTAGGTGTTAAATGTCAGAATCCGTTCTTCCTTTCATCTTCACCGGTTGGAAGTAATTACGAGATGGTTGCCAAGTGTTTTGAAACAGGATGGGGCGGAGTTTTCTACAAGACAATAGGTATATTCGTAGCCGACGAATGCTCCCCTAGATTCGACCAGACCAACAAGGAAGGTCTTCCATGGGTAGGCTTTAAGAACATGGAGCAGATTTCCGACAAGCCGACGGAAGTAAACTTCGAGAACATGTATAAGCTCATGAGAGATTATCCTGACCACGTAATGGTTGCCTCCATTATGGGAAGCAGCGTAGAGGAATGGAAGCAGCTGGCTAAAATGTGCGACGAATGCGGAGTGCCTCTCATTGAAGGTAACTTCTCATGTCCTCAGATGACAAGCCACGACATGGGTTCGGACGTTGGTACCAACAACGAGCTGGTAGAAACCTACTCAAGAGCTGTAGCGGAGACTACGGACATTCCGTTTATCGCCAAGATGACTCCGAACTGCAAGAACATGGAGGAGCACGCCAGAGCGGCCATCAAGGGCGGAGCCGCCGCGGTATCGGCCATAAACACTATAAAATCCATAACCAATATAGATTTTGAAAACATGACGGCAATGCCTGTTGTAAACGGAAAGTCCTCAATATCAGGATATTCCGGAGCCGCCGTAAAGCCTATAGCTTTGAGATTCTGCGCTCAGGTTCTTCAGGATCAGGGTATTCACGAGCTGGTTAAGCAGGGCAAGCACGATTACGGTCACGGCCACGAAATGTCGGGTATAGGCGGTATAGAAACATGGAGAGACGCCGCCGAGTTCCTGGCTCTCGGCTGCAGAAACGTTCAGGTTACAACTGCCATCATGCAGTACGGATACAGAATCGTAGAGGATATGATATCAGGAATGATGCACTTTATGGATGAAAGAGGATACGAAAGCCTCGAGGACTTCATCGGAGTGGCGCTTCCTAACATTATCCCTGCTGAGGATCTCAACAGAGACTTCAAGGTTCTGCCTGACTTTGATGACAAGAAGTGCATCGGCTGCGGAAGATGCTATGTATCATGCTATGACGCGGCTCACCAGGCCATTGACTGGGATGAAAAGAAGAGAAGACCTGTATTAAACGATAACTGCGTCGGCTGCCACCTCTGTCTCAACGTATGCCCTGTACAGGAGTGCATAACGCCGGGAGAAATCAAGTGGAAGGAAGGCAGAAAGCAGGTAGACGTTACCGTTAAAAAGCATTACGAATAGGTCAAACTACACTTAGACTTATTTATTGAGAAGGGCTGTCCCTCAGGGGACGGCTTTTCTTTTTTCCCATACTCCATCAAAGAGTGGAAATCAGAAGCGCGAGAGGGTATAATTAATATACCGGTGTAAAAGACAAGGATTCCCTGCAAGGAGGATAATATGAAGATACAGTTTTGCGGAGCCTCAACTGGAGTTACAGGCTCCTGCCACCTTATAACAACCGAAAAACATAAAGTGCTTCTGGACTGCGGGCAGTTTCAGGGAGGAAAGGCCCAGGAGGCCCTGAATTACGAGGATTTTCCCTTTAATCCGGCGGAAATAGATTACGTAATACTGAGCCATGCTCACATAGACCACTGCGGAAGAATCCCTCTTCTCGTCAACAGAGGCTTTAAGGGGCAGATATACTGCACCGACGCCACCGCGGATCTTCTGGACGTAATGCTCAAGGACAGCGGATACATACATGAGAAGGAGGCGGAATGGAAGAACAGAAAAAACGAGAGAGCGGGAAGGCCCGCCGTAGAGCCGCTTTATACGTATAATGACGCCGTCGATTCCCTTAAATACGTAAGACCTGTACTCTATGACCAGCTTATAGAGCTTAATGAGGAAATGAAAATAGTCTTTAACGACGCGGGGCACATACTGGGCTCGGCCATAACGGAGCTCTGGGTCAGCGAGGGAGACAATGTGTCGAAAATAGTGTTCTCAGGAGATCTGGGAGTTATGGAAAGGCCCATACTGCGCAATCCCACAATAATAAAGAAGGCCGATTACCTTATAATGGAGACCACCTACGGCAACAGAGTTCATCCTGCAAACGCCATGGATGTGAGAAAGCTGATGGATATAATAATAGAAACCACCCAGCGGGGAGGAACGACTGTAATACCTTCCTTTGCGGTAGGAAGGACTCAGGAGCTCATATATGAGCTAAACAGGGTATACGACAGCGACAATGAGTACAGAAAATATTTTGAGGACATCATGGTATATGTGGACAGCCCCATGGCGACCACGGCGACAGAGGTTTTTAAGAAAAACGCCCAGGTATTTGATGATGAGACCAAGGAGTACATAGCCAGAGGAGATAACCCTCTTGACTTTAAAAACCTGAAGTTTACCAGAACCAGCGAGGAATCCATATGGCTCAACAACAACCCTGATCCCAAGGTTATAATATCGGCCAGCGGAATGTGCGAGGCGGGAAGAATACGTCACCATCTTAAGCACAATCTGTGGAACAGAAAATCCAGCATAGTATTTGTAGGCTATCAGGCCGAAGGCACCCTTGGAAGGATGCTCCTGGAGGGAGCTGAAGAGGTAACGCTTTTCGGAGAAAAAATCCAGGTTAACGCTAAAATCTACAATCTTGAAGGGTTTTCCGGACACGCTGACAGAAACGGCCTGCTGGCCTGGCTCAAGGGATTTAAGAAGGAGCCTAAGCATATTTTCCTGGTTCACGGCGAGTCTGAGTCAAAGGCTGACTTCGCGAAGACAGTTGAAAAGGAGCTGGGCTATCATCCTGTAGTGGTTACAGGCAATTCCGAATTCCTGCTGGAAAAGGATGAGATAGTCAATATGGAGCAGGCCATGAAGGAGGCTGTCGACGAGGAAACGAAAATAAAAACCAAAAACAATATATCGGATATACACAGCAGAATAGAGGATATTCTTTATAACGCGAATCTCGCTCTCGAAGATGATATTTCCACGGAGCGTCTGGCTAAAATAAACAATATCGTTTTAGAGCTTGAAAAATCAACGATAAATCTGGGCGCGGCAATATCCGAGGAAGACAGGCCGGAGGAAAACGCGTAAAATTTTATCATAAAAGAAACAGGAATATTAAATTTGAGAAAATTTCTTTATCGCTATAGTTGTATTATGTTAAAATAAACTCAGGAAATATACTGAGTTTATTTTTCTATTTTGGAAGGTGATGAAAATGTCGGTACTTAACGGTATACAGGAAAGCGTACAGCAGGTGGCTGAAGCCGTCAGCATAGTGCTGGGAATAGAGGTGGAGATAGTCGATGACGAGCTGAATATACTGGGCGGCACGGGAGCTTATCAGTATAAAATAGGTCAGAAGGAGGAAAACGGAGATCTGGAAAGCGACTACCTGTATGCCAGAGTTCTCCGCACGGGAACGACCCAGTATGTGGCCGACGCCAAAAAGGAAGAGGATTACGATGTTACGGGGAGAGGGATGACAGCCTACGGGGAGCTGGCCGAAATCTGCACTCCCATAGTTCTCAAGGGAAAAACCATAGGAATAATAGGCCTTGTCGCCTTCGATGAAAAACAGAAGAAAATACTCTCCGACAAGAACAAAAATATGATAGTCTTTGTGGAAAAGATGGCTGATCTGCTGGCAGCCAAGGCCAGCCAGCAGAAGAGCCTGGAAAACGCCGAAATGTCCAGAGACGAGATGCTTACTGTGCTGGAAACCGCCCACGAGGGTATTCTCGCTCTCGATCAGAGAGGTTATGTAAAGCACTGCAACAACAGGGCCGCGGTTCTTTTCGGCACCACAAAGAGAGATCTTACGGGAAGGCATGTGAGCAGCTTTATGCCGGGCAGTCCCGCCATAGAGGTTCTTGAAACGGGAAGAGGATATACGGAAAACGAAGAGATCTTCAAAATGGGAGAGAAGCAGTATCACTTTATCGTTACCGTCAAGCCTTTTTCAGAAGGGGACGAAATAGGAGGAGCTGTAGTCTCATTCAGGGATATAGAGGAGGCTCAGAAGCTGGTATATAATTTTAACACAAGGGCCATAAAGAATACCGTTGACGATATAATAGGAACCAGCGACAAGATAATGCTGGCGAAGAAACAGGCTCTTATTACAGCCAGAGGAAATTCCACAGTACTGATAACGGGAGAGAGCGGAACAGGCAAGGAGATGTTTGCCAAAGCCATACACTACGCCAGCCCACGAGTGGATGAGCCCTTTATAACCGTTAACTGCGGAGCCATACCTGAAAACCTTCTGGAAAGCGAGCTTTTCGGCTATGAAAAGGGAGCCTTCACAGGAGCCAGCGAAAAGGGAAAGGCGGGAAAATTCGAGCTTGCCGACGGGGGGACCATATTTCTGGATGAAATAGGAGATATGCCTCTCCATCTTCAGGTGAAGATCCTTCATGTGCTTCAGAATATGAGATTTGAAAGGGTAGGAGGCAACAAGAATATCATAGTCGACGTCCGTGTTATAGCGGCCACCAACAAGGACCTTGAGAAGCTTATAGAGGAGGGAAGGTTCAGGGAGGATCTTTATTACAGACTCAGCGTCATACCTCTTTCCATACCCCCTCTCAGAGAGCGAAAGGAGGATATCCGTACACTGATGTATCATTTCCTGAAAAAGTACAATTCCTTTATGAACAGGAAGATCATCGGCTTTTCTCCGGAGGTGGAGGAGCTTTACATAAATCACGACTGGCCGGGAAATGTCAGAGAGCTGGAAAACGCTGTGGAATACGGCACCAACATGGCCTTCGGGAGCACCATAACCATGGACGAGGTACCTGTGAGAATCCTTAAAAAGGAGGAGGAAATGGTGAAGTTTAAAAATCTTGACAGACCTCTGGCGGAGCAGGTAAAGCTCTACGAAAAGGAGATAATAACGAGAAAGCTCAAACAGTACAACGGTGTAAAGGAGCTGGTGGCCAAGGAGCTGGGACTCTCCCGCGCAACTCTTTACAGAAAGCTTTCAGAGCTGGGAATAAATTCACAGTAAAAGCCTGCTGAGAAAGGTCAGGCGTAAAACGCCCCGCGGCCGCGGCTGAAGCCAAGGCAAAGGGCGTTTTTTAACGGGGCTGTAAGTACAGGAGTTACATTTCGGGAGCTTTTTGTTACAAAAGAAAGAATATTTTCCCAAAATATTGACGGGGGGGGGTATGGTGGTATTATAAGCACATCTTCAACAACAGATTAATTTATGAGGGAGTGTGCTTATGAAAGGAAAATTATTAAAAAAGGCTTTGGCGGGAGTGCTGTCTCTTGCTATGGTCTTTTCCACAGGCTCCGTTATTATGGCGGAGGAAGCCTTTGGAGCGGAAGGAACCATAACGGTAAAGATCGGAAATAATGAAGCGGCCGCCTATTCCTCCTTTGATGAGGCCATGACAGCGGTCAGGGCCGCGGAGGACAGCCTTTCCAAGACCATTACTCTTGGGGAAGGAACATTTAACAGCGCCAGCGGAGAAACCTTCAGGATCAACGAGCCCAACACAACAATTACAGGATCCGGAGCCGACGCTACTGTAATTAACACAGGCTCATACGCTGTTTCCGGACAGGCCGGCATACTGATACAGGCCGACAATGTCACAATAGAGAACCTCAGAGTGGAAAGCGTTGATCCAGGCGCCAGCGGAGGAGCCATAAAGGCGACTCTCATAGGAGACGGAGAAAGCTCGCTTCCATGCCTTAAAAATGTGACAATTTCAAATGTGGTTATTTCCACTGAGGCGGGATACGGACTTAATCTCCACGGAGTAGAGGTGGCTGACATAAACAACGTTACCATAGAAAAGGCGGCCAAGGCTTCCGTAAGCGTGGCAAAGGCAGCTGATGTTACCTTCAGCGGATTGACCACGGGAAAGTCCGGCTGGGAGACAGACATAGCTGTACAGTATAAAGATACCAGCGCCTATGATGGAGCGAGCAGCATATCCATAGAGAATTCCGATCTGTATTATAACGTGGTTTACAGCGAAAGACCGAATACGGCGGCAGAAGGCGGAGACACAATAGCCATAGACGACGAAAGCATGACTGTTGTAGAGAGAGCCGATGGAACCAAGGTGCTGATCTCAAAGGATAATGTGATTTTAAACGAGACCACGGGAGAGGAGTATGTTTCACTGACAGAGGCCGTTGAAGAGGCGGCAGGCGGAGATGTGATCGTTCTTCCGGCGGGAGAATTTGCCGGAAACCTTTTCCTTGACAAGGAGCTGACCCTTAAGGGAGCGGGAGCTGGCGAAACTGTAATTAAATTTGATCCGGCAACTAAGCAGAAAATCGAATACTTTGACGGCAGGGAGGCATATCCGGCAGTATACTCCACCGAGGATCTTACCCTTGAGAATCTGACAATAGCGGGACCTACAGATCAGCATCACGGAATAGACGGAGTCCTTGCCAAGGCCGGTCTCACACTGAACAATGTGGAAATAAAGGACATAAGATGTACGGCAGACGGTGGAGAAGTATGCGGAGTTCAGTACGGAAGAGGCGTGATGGTTGATGGAAACGGCGATGTAAATATCACCGGAAGCCATATATACGATTTCCAGAAGCAGGCCATTGACCTCAATACATCGGGAAGCATAGTCATTGCGGACAATATTATAGAGGGAATCGGTGAAAACGGCACAATAACCCAGAACGGCATAGTGCTTAGAGGGACAGGCCATGCTGAAATAACGGGAAACAGTATTTCAGGGCTCAGATACACCGCCGATAACGCATGGTCAGACAGCAGCTACGCGATACTCATGTATGGCGCGTCCTCTGCCGATATCAACGGGAACACCATAGAGGAAGTTGACAACGGCATAATCCTCGATGAGGAAGCCACTGCTAAGATCAATAACAATATAATAAACGCTGATAATTACGGCCTTGTGGTATATACCACAGGCAGCGTTGACGCCGCCGATAATTACTGGGGCGGAGCAGTGGAAGACAAGGTATGGATAGATGAGAACGCCGGTGAAGTTACAGGTCTTGATAACGTAAAGGAAGAGCCTGTAATAGATGAGAACAAGCCTGGTGAAGGAACCGGCGAAAGCGGCGCCGAAGCAGGCTCGGATAAAACACCTAAGACATCGGACCCGTTCAGTCTGGGACTGATGCTGGCTCTCGCCGGAGCTTCGGGAGCGGGAATACTTGCGGCAAGGAAAAAGATAAAGTAAAATTCTTTTCTTCACAGAATTACACCTGACATCATAGTGGTAGAAAGAAGAAAAAAGAGCAAATGGTTCAGCATCATATCATGCAGCCATCTGCTCTTTTGTTTTACTTTGACACTTTTACCTCTTAAAGCGGCCTCCGAATTCGCAGATCCCAAAAACTTTAATCAGGCGGCTTCCGAAGGGATATCAGCCCTGGTCAGCTGCTTCCGCAGCTTTATGAGAACCAGCAGAGACAGTATTCCCGCCAGCAGTGAGGTCCCTGTGAGATTAAGCCATATGCCTGTAAGTCCGAGAGGCCAGAGGGCAAGTATAAGCAGCAGAGGAAACACAAGAGCCGTGGAAGCGGAAATTACAGAGGCCGGCAGAGGCTTTTCAATGGCAAGCATGTAGCTCTGAGTGGCGAAGGAAAACCAGCGTGTCAAATAAGTGAGACTGAAAAGCTCCAGAGCCAGTACGGCGACGGCAAGGATTTCATTTCCGGCGTCTGAAATAAAAAGCATGGCGATCCTTTCGGGAATCAAAAGGATAACAGCTGTCATAAGGAGAGAAAGGATGCCGCTTGAAACAAAGCAGCATTTTTCAATTGCCCGTACCCTGGAAAATTTTCCGGCGCCCCAGTTGTATCCCACGGCCGGCTGAACGGAATCGCACATTCCGTATAAAAGGGGCTGAATAAACCCGTCTACGAACATGAGAACCCCGTATACGGAGACCGCGGCCGCGCCTCCGAGGCGAACAAGTATGGCGTTTATCAATATGGAGGTTATTCTTCCCGCTATGTTGCTGAGAAAATTAGGACTCCCGCAGGCTATAATCTGCCGTATTACAGGAGCGCTGAATTTTGGCCTGCAAAATTTAAGAAGTGCTCTTTTTCGGAAAAAGGGGATCATGGCGATTGCCGCGCAGATAAACATTCCAAGGCATGAGGCTAGAGAAGCGGCCCATATGCCCCAGTGGAAAATACCCAGAAACAGCAGCTCAAAGAAGCAGCACAGCAGGGACATAAGTATGTTTATGAAAAGGCTTCCCCTAATGAAGCCGCATATTCTCAGATAGTTGTCAAGGGCAAAGACTATGGTGGTTACAGGGGATGCGAGAGCGTAGACCCTGAGATACTGTACCGCCATATGGGCGAAATCGCCTTCAGCACCCATGAGCCTTATTATAAGAGGGGCCGCTGTAAACATGAGAAGACCGATGAAAAGTCCTGTTGCCGCAATCAGGATGCAGGCGCAGGTGAATATATTGTTCGCCTCCTCACTCTGTCCTTTCCCCAGAGCAACGGATATGGGAACAGCCGATCCCACACCCACAAGATCAGCCAGGGAAAAGTTTATTATAACAAAGGGGATGGCAAGATTGACGGCGGCAAAGGCCGTCGCCCCCAGAAAATGGCCTATGAAAAACCCGTCCGCTATCTGATAAAAGGAAGAGACGAGCATACTGACAGAGCCGGGAGCTGAAGTTATGAAGAAAAGCTTCAGCGGCGGCGTTTCTGAAAAAAGTCTGGTTGAATCCATATATACCGATACCTCCGGAATGATTTAATATTAATGTCATATTCGGCTGATTTCAGCCTTTAAAATATCCACGTATTTTTCAACAATGGAAAGAAACGCCTTCTGTTCTTTTTCTGTGAGAGCTCCAAGAGCTCTTTCTTCCGCCAGCATCATGGGATAAACTACCCTTTCCGCGAAAGCCCTGCCCTTTTCCGTGAGAACGACAGCCTTGGATTTCTGATTGCCGGGAACCGGCACCAGCATAATATATCCGTCCTTTTCAAAGCTTTTTAAAACAGAGTTGACAGTCTGAGGAGGATAGTGCCATTCAGCGGCAAGCTCTCTTTGAGTGGACGGCTCTTCCTTTTCACATATAGAATACATGATCCAGAGAGCGGTGTTGGAGATGCCGCTCCTTTTGGCGTAATTATGATATATCTCATCCATTTCCTTATACAGAAGGTTAAGACTCGTAAGAAGCTTCTTTGTATCTCTTTCCATTGTAATTCCTCCGAACCGATCATTTTATCCGAAATCGGACAAAATGATTATAATCCGATTTCGGATAAAAGTCAAGACGGGTATTTGGACTCATATTAAATAGATTCCTTTTATGGCTGTACTCAGATGTACGTATTGCCGACTTGAGAAATGTCCAGGAAAAGCAGTCCAAAGATTACATTTCAAGAGCTTTTTGTTACAACAGGCACGAAGAATTCAGGAAAAACTTGATCGGGGGGGGTAATATTATATAATATATCTACTTGCTTGTAAGATTTTCAACAATAAAATACGACGGCTGTTTTAAAGTAAGAGGTGTGTTATGAAAAAGAAGAAAAGGTTAGTTCTGTGCGGTATTATGTCATTGGTTATGACATTGGTGATGATACCGGGAACAATTTTTGCGGAGGCAGGAAAAGTTTGTCATATAGGGGATAATTACTATGAGTCCCTAGAAGAAGCTCTCAGCGAGGCATCTTCAGAGACCCCCGATACTATAGTACTGACAGATAGTTTTAGTTTGACTGAGGATGTCACAATAAGCAAGGATGTGACTCTGGACTTGAACGGATATACGCTGACATCGGGAAGCTATAGCCTTAAGGTTGGCGGCGGCGACCTGACTATTAAGGACAGCAATGAAGCTGCCGACGGCAAGATTACGGGAACAGATTATATTGTGGATATGAATACAGCTGGCGGCGATACTCTGACCCTTGAAAGCGGAACGCTGGAAGGGACGGGCTGGACTGCGGTTATTCGAGCTGCTTCCAGTGATATATTTAACATGACCGGAGGTGTTGTAAAACAGACTCAGTCAAATGCCACCACGGTAGTGCAGCTTAATGCCAACGGTACGGCCAATGTGATCGGCGGAAGCATTGAGGGCGGTATCAGAGGAATCTATGTCGTTGCGTCTACATCTAAACTGACAGTAGGCCAGGTGCCTGCCGGAAGTGTACAGACAGAACAAGAGGCCGGGACAGTTTATGTGTCAAGTGTATATGCGGGCAGCGCTTCCGCATCGGTTTCGCTTAACAGCGGGACGGTTGGCAGGATCCTCGGCAGTGTGGGAGAAGACTTTGCCCTGAACTGCTGGTTTGAACAGGACATATCAGGTTATCTGCCGGCTTCCCTTGTGGCAGTACAGGAAAACGGACACTGGATCGTCCGTGCCCTTACCGAGGAGGATGCTGCCGCCAGGATTGGAGATGCGCTGTATGGCTCAGTGGTCAAAGCAGCTTCTGAATTAAAAGACGGCGAGACCCTGACATTACTCAGGGATTATGAAGGAAGCCAGGACATTGTAATTGAAGTGGATAATGCTACGGTGGATCTTAACGGTTTCAGTATTACCAATACAGCAGAAGACGGATACGGTATCAATTTTAAATCTACATATACGACATCCGGCGATGGAGGCGGTGTCGCTGTTATAAACAACGGAACAAATACATCAAAGATAACGGCAGCGACGCCCCTGCGTACTCATTCCGGAAACAGCCTGAATATACTTCCGCTGACTTTGGGAGACAACATAGAGCTTGAATCTACAGGGGCCACATATATTGAACTGGGAACAAGCGCGTGTATCGAATACAGCGAAGCAGCCGCTTCCTATGTAAAGACCGGCGGATTTTTGTCAACGGCAGAGGACGGTACGCAGTACATTTACGGAAGCTTCGTACAGGCAGCGGAAAACGACGTCAACAAAACCGCCGTATTGATGAACGATTATCAGGGAAGCATTTCGCTCGGCTCCAGCCAGGCACTGACCCTTGATCTGGACGGTCACACTGTGACAAGCGGAAGCACTGCAGTCATCCGGGTAAATACCAGCGACGCCTCTCTGACTGTTAAAAACGGTACGATGATTACAGAAAAAGGAACCGGAGCAGAGGTTGGCCTGCCGGCTGTCGGCGGAATAGGCGGAACGGTATCTCATCATAATGTTACGCTGAATCTGGAGGACGTTGATCTGACAGCCAATGGCTCCGCGGACGATGGTTACGGCATCATCACCAACGGTACGAGCACGGGAATCAACATCAGCCTCAAGGGCGGCTCAGTAAAGGCGCTTAATGGCATAGGCATTTACTTTCCGCCTGCCGACAGTACTCTGACCATTGACGGCACGACTATCGCGGGTACAACCGGTGTTGCAGTGAAGGGCGGCGACGTGACCATCAGAGGAGGCGCTCAGATTTCCGGTACCGGTGAAGAGCATGAGCCAAGCGCGGTAAACAGCGGCGTAACCAATACGGGATCTGCGGTCTATGTAGAAGGAAATTATGACAGAGACATCAATGTGAACATTGAAAGCGGTACGTTCACCAGTAAAAACAGCACCGCTGTACAGATGCTGAAAGACGAAGATACAACATCTGATACAGAAACAATCGTGATCTCCGGAGGAACCTTCTCGGATAAGCCGGCAGATGAATTCATCTATACAGGTCTGAAAGCGGTGGAGACAGACGATGGAAATTATATCATCAATAAACTTACGGATGTTTATTTGGACGGTACCGGCGGCAATGACAGCAACAGCGGCGCCGACAGCAGCAATGCGGTCCGGACCCTGGAGCATGCCCTGAAGCTGGTAGCGGAGGATGGTGTTATCTATATATGTGGAAAAGTGACACTTACATCCTCCCTCACGGTAAGTGATGTGAACATTAAGAGAGCAGAGGGCTATGACGGTCGGCTGCTCGAAACCCAGGGCGTAAGAAATGGCGAAACACCTGTGGATCTGACCTTGAGAAATGTTGAGATCGACGGAAACAGGGATGTGGTCATAACTACTGATGTTGGCGAACTCCTTACTGTCGGCAGAGGCTCTACGGTCCGGCTGGAAGCAGAGACAGAGCTGAAAAACAACTATACGACCGCAGTCTATGTCAATCAGGCTACAGAATCACAGCCGCGAGGCTCTCTGATCATTGATGGTGCAAAGATTACCGGAAATGGAATGGCCGACGGATTTTCTGATGGATATGGCAGTTATGGATCAACCGGCGGAGGCATCTATAATAGTGGCTACGTTGAGATGATAAGCGGCGAGATCTCCGGCAACACAGCTGAGGCGGGCGGCGGAATTCACAACAATGCCCGTGGTGAGATTCTTCTGTCCGGCGGTGTGATCAGAGATAATACTTCTCTTTACAACGGAGGAGGAATCCAGACCGTATCGAATTCGGTCATACTCGACGGAGCTTCCATTATAAATAATAAGGCGAAGAACGGATACGGAGGCGGTATCTCTATTGAGAATTCTACCTGGGCTGAGAATGTTGACCGGAATGACCCTGTCGTATTCAGGATGCTGGATGGGACGATCGCGGGGAATACCTCTGCCTACAATAATACCGGCTCAGGCATTTTCGGATGGACCTACGAGGGCGGCCGGATAGATATTTCTGTTTCAGGAGGAACTCTCGGTGATAAAGAAGATGAAAGAGTGATCGCCCTGCTTGGAACGGCCGATGCGTGGCCGGAATTGAACCTGAGCGGTTCACCTGATATAACAGGAAGGATTTTCTTATGGGATGCCAATACATCAGGATATCAGATCAACGTGACTGGCAATTTCAGTACAAAGGAAGCTATTCCTATTGAGCGCGAGAATGGCACGATGAATATTGTGGCAGTCAATTATGCGCCGGGACTTACGCCGAGCCTGGAGGATTTTACACCGTATTATACGGCAAGAGATACACTTGTTGTAAACTCTGAAAAGAATACGCTTGACTGGGCATTTACCGCTCCGACAGTATCTGTGGAAGCGAACGCGCCGGCGATTCATGCGGGAAAAGATGTAACCTTAACAGCAAATGCTTCTCACGGCCTGGACGACGCAACCTTCTCCTATCAGTGGTATAAGGACGACGCGGCGATTTCCGGAGAAACAGGAAAAACCCTGACCGTTTCAGAAGCGGGCAGCTACACAGTAAAAGTAGCAGCGGCCTATAGCGGTAGCGTTTCCGCAGAAGTAGAAAGTATCCCTGTTGTTATAACCGAGGAAGGACACGTTTATGTTCCTGAGGTAACTGAGCCTACCTGCACTGAAGGAGGCTATACAACTTATACCTGCAGCTGTGGGGCATCATATGTGGCAGATGAAACAGACCCTTTGGGTCACTCATTCTCCGACAGATGGACATCCGATGAAAAGAATCACTGGCATGAGTGTACAAGATGCGGAGAGAAAAAGGATGTAGCGGCACATAGCTTTACAGCTGTAACCGAAGGAAATTCAAGCCATGAGGAATGTAGTGTCTGCGGATATGAAAAAGCCGTGGGTGCAGGTATATTCAAGACAGGAGACGACAGCAATATAATTGTGTGGCTGGCAATCCTTGCTCTTGCGGCTGCAGGCGCTGCGGGAGCGGTTCTTTACGGCAGAAGAAAGAGAAGCAGTTAAGATGATACATCATTATACGAGGAGAATTGATATGAGAAGAAGATTTTCAATGATCATAGTTATAGCGGCTATGATGACGGTGTTAATACCGCATTCCGTTTTTGGGGAAGACAGTACAGTACGCGTAGGAACCCCGGATGCGCTTAAAAATGCGGTTGAAAGCGCCAACAGTACAGATACTACAACAATTGTTTTAGAAGCTGACATAGCGCTTAGTGAAGGTATTGCAATAGATGGAAGCAAAAAAATAATACTCGATCTCAATGGAAATACGTTATCAGCGCCAAACAGAGTGCTGGCAATCAATTCGGGATATTTTGAGGTTGTCGGACCTGGAGAAATAAAAGAAGAAGAGGCATATTACGCGCCAATAGTCATAAAAGGATCAAGTAATCAAGGGGATACTGATTACACAACTGTTAAAATTGGAGAGGGTGTAACGCTTGAAGGATGGAGCGGGGTGTTTATTACGCCGTATCAGTCATCGGGCGCGCCGTATGCCTATGGTGTGACAGTTGATATAGACTGTATAATAAAAAGCGTAACAGACACGGAAGGGTCGGCCGGACACGGAGTGTACATAAACGGGCAGATAAAAAATACGGATTCAAATTATCCTGTTTTTAACATAGGCGAAAACGCAGTTATTGAATCCGAGGGTACAGGTGTTTACGCGGCAGGATATGCTGAGTGGAATATAGACGGAGCTGACATCCGTGGAGATGTGGGCATAGCGTTGAAGTCCGGAAAATTCTTTATAAATGACGCGGTAATAACAGGGACAGGAGAATATGTGGACCCAATAGGCTACAACGGAAACGGCATAGATACTGATGGATCCGCGATGCTTATAGACAGCAATAAGGATTATGCAGGTAATGTAGAAATAGCTGTTTCGGGGAATACTGTTTTCAATTCGGAAAATTCAAAGGCCATAAGCGAATTTGTCACTTACAATCCAAATAATGCGACAAGTGCGGAAAACAAGGGAACAAATATAATTTCATTTAGTATTGAAGGCGGAGTGTTTAATGGAGCCGATGGCAGGGAGGCGGTGAAGTTCAGCGATGAAGCGAAAGCGGAAGATGCTATCAGCATATCAGCCGGAACATTCTCTTCAGAACCGGATGAGGCATATATTGACAGCAATACGACGGCAATCTTGACGAGCGGAGGCGTTACAACATATCTTGTGGGGCCTGAAGTGATTTCCTCATATTTGGAGAACGGCAAGAGCGGAGATGTGTTGGAAATAACATCAGCGGCTGAAGGAACGGAATTTGTAAATGTTCCAGATGGAATTAAAATAGAAAATGCGACTGAGACTGATATTTTAATAAACGGACAGGAGCTTAAAGCGGGAGAAAGCTTAAATGTTTCATCTCCGCAGAACCCTTCAGAGCCTGCAGACCAGCCTTCGGACAAGCCGCAGCAGGGAGAGCCGGCTGACGGAAAAGCTCCTGAAACAGGAGACGATACTAATCTGGGACTTCTGGCGGGAATAATGCTCACGGCAGCGGCAGCGGGAGCGGCGGCCATAGCCCTGAGAAGAAAGGAAAGCAGGGCCTGAGAGCTGTAAATATAGAAGAGAAGGCTGAAAAATAGAGAGCAGAACAGTCAGGAAGGAAAAGAAAGCAGGTATGATCTTTACTTTACGGAATATTTTCCGGCAAATCATACCTGCTTTTTAATATGGAGGAAAAGGGAGGGCAAAAAAATTCAGAAGGGAAAGACAAAAGATTATAATTAAAGAATAAAACGCGGAGCTCCTCAATATACTGTATTGATTTACAGTCAAGGACATGGGGAGGTTTTTATTTTGGAGAACATAAATATTTATGAGAATATAGGGAAGAGGACAGGCGGAGACATATACATAGGCGTAGTAGGTCCCGTCAGAGCGGGAAAGTCCACTTTTATAAAGAGATTCATGGATCTGATGGTTATCCCCAATGTGAAAAACACCTATGAAAAGCAGAGGATCATGGACGAGATGCCCCAGAGCGGAGCGGGAAGGACCATAACCACGACGGAGCCTAAATTTATTCCTGCCGAGGCTGTCAGACTGGAGCTTGGGGAAGCGGAGAATATGGAGGTCAGGGTCAGGCTGGTTGACTGTGTAGGATATATGATACCGGGGGCCATAGGTCATATGGAGGATGGAGAGCCGAGAATGGTGGCGACTCCCTGGGATGAGGAAAAGATTCCCTTTACGGAAGCCGCGGAAATAGGAACGGAAAAGGTTATAAAGGATCATTCCACCGTAGGCGTAGTCATAACCTCAGACGGAACCACGGGCGCTATGGAAAGAAGCAGCTATACAGAGGCGGAGGAAAGAGTTATAAGGCAGCTGGAGGCGCTGAGAAAGCCCTTTATAGTCATACTCAACTCCACGGAGCCGGCATCAGCGGCTGCGAGAGATACGGCTGCTGAAATGGCCGATAAGTACGGGGTGCCGGTAACTGCGGCGGACTGCGCCAGAATTTCAGAGAAAGAGCTCAGCAATATTATGGTAAGGCTCCTGGACAGATTTCCGGTAAAGGAAATTAAATTTAAAACTCCAGGCTATGTGGAAGGACTTGATAAGGATCACTGGCTGAAAAAGGAGCTTATAGAAAACATACGGGCATGGGCCCAGACCTTTAATACAGTCGAAGAGCTGAAGAAAAACGCCGCCGGTCTCGCCGACGGGGAAATAGTGAAAAACGCGGAAATAAAAGCCATTGATATGGGGACCGGAGAGGTGAACATCCGCCTCGATATGGAGGAGGAGCTGTATTATAAAGTCATAACAGAGCTCATGGATGAAAAGGTGGAAAACGACTATGAGTTTTTCAGCCTTCTCAGGGAATTCGCCAAAGCCAAAAAGGAGTACGATAAGCTTAAGGGAGCCATAGCTCAGGTGGAGGAAAGAGGATACGGCATAGTGGAGCCTAAGCTGAGTGAAATGATACTTGAGGAGCCTGAGGTCTTCAGGCAGGGAAACAAATACGGCGTGAAGATAACGGCAAAGGCACCGACACTTCATATAATAAAAACAGATATAACCACAGAAGTATCTCCTGTAGTGGGAAGCGAAAAGCAGTCTGAGGATCTGGCGGCCAGTCTCAGAGAGGACATGGAAAAGGAGCCTAATGGAATATGGGATACCAATATTTTCGGAAAGTCTCTCTATGAGATGGTGGCGGAGCAGATGGAAAACAAGATCGCCGGAGTACCTGACAATATAAGAGTAAAGATGCAGAAATCTCTTCAGAAGATCAGCGACGAAGGAAAGGAGTATTTTATCTGCATAGTAATTTAGACCATGGATAAAGATAAAGAGGAAAAGGCGTCACGAGGCATATCATATACCGGTATGAAAGGATGCGCCTTTTCTTTTCGGTAAATTTCAGGGACAGGCAAATTACAATTAGTAAATAACAGGTTTGTGGTATATAATATTAACATGGACCAGGAAAACACCGATAAGCTTCAGGCTAAAAAAGGAAGAATCACCATATTTACCGTTGTTATAACAGCCTTTATAACAACCTTTACAGGCAGCGCTCTGAATCTGTCAATTCCCAATATAGGGGAAGAGATGGGCGCCAGCGCCGGATTTGTAGGCTGGCTTATAACAGGGTACACCCTGGCGGTAGCTGCATTTTCGGTTCCCATGGGAAGGCTGGCTGATATAACCTGCAGGAAAAGGGTTCTTGTCTGGGGAATTATCATATTTGAGGCAAGCTGTCTGGCCGCCGTGTTTTCGGTATCAATGGAAATGCTTCTGGCGGTGAGAATCCTCCAGGGAATAGGAGCCTCCATGATATTCAGCACCAACACAGCGGTGCTCATAAGCGCCTTTCCCGAAAAGCTCAGAGGTAAGGTGCTGGGGTATTCTCTGGCCTCGACCTATGTGGGGCTGTCCGCGGGGCCTGTAGTGGGAGGATTTTTAAATCATAATTTAGGCTGGCGGTCCATATTTGTTTTTACGGGAATTCTCGGAATAGGCGCTCTTATAGCGGCTGCGGCGGGGCTGAGGGCGGAGAAATCCCCAAATGGGAAAAAATCCATGGACATAAGAGGCTGCGGCCTCTACTGCGCCTTTATAGTGCTGCTTATGTACGGCCTCTCGGAAGCCGGGAAAGGATCCTGGACTATAGCGGCGGCTCTTGCGGGAGCGGTTCTGGGAGTCGTCTTTGTAATATATGAGATGAGAACGGAGGATCCTGCCGTAAACGTAAGGCTTTTCGCGGAAAACAGAGGCTACGGATTTTCCAATCTGGCTGCTCTGATGAATTACGGAGCTACCTTTGCCATCAGCTACCTGATATCCATATATCTTCAGGTGGTAATGGGATATTCATCTCAGACGGCAGGACTTATAATGATATTCCAGCCGCTGATAATGGCGTTCCTCTCGCCGGCGGCGGGAAGGCTTTCTGACAGGCTTTCGCCTTTCAGGCTGTCCTCCGCGGGAATGGGACTGTGCGCCCTGGGAACATGCGGATTTATATTTATAGGAGAGGATACGGGACTGTGGCTGATAATAGGCTCCCTTGCGGTAACCGGCCTGGGATTCGCGCTTTTTTCATCGCCTAATACCAATGCGGTAATGTCCTGTGTGGATAAGGAGAATTACGGGGTCGCCTCTTCGGTTCTGGCTACCATGCGGTCTATAGGACATACTATGAGCATGGTAATAGTAACCGTTATAGTGACAGGCTTTGCGGACGATACACAGCTTTCTGAGGTGCCTGCCGGGATCCTTGTAAAAATAATAAATATATCGTTTACAGTATTTGCGGCAATATGCGCCGCGGGAGTTTTCATATCACTTATGAGAAAGAACGACAGTAAAAGGAGAAGCAATGAAAGTATTTAAGAAAGCCGGGGAGAGAACAGAAAAAGACAGAAGCAGGCTGCGAAAGACAGTGGGAGAGATAATCGAGAGAGTAATAAAAGAGGGCGACGACGCCCTCAGGGAGTACAACAGAAGCTTTGACGGATGTGAAAGGGAAAGCCTCAGAATAGGAGCTGATGAGATCAGGAGGGCCTATGAAAAGGTGTCCTCCTCGGATATTGACGATATAAAAAAGGCGGCGGCCAATATAAAAGCCTTTGCCGAGGCTCAGAGGAGGACCATAGGAGAGCTCAGGGATTTTTCTCCGGCCGAGGGTATTATACTGGGACACAGAGTAATTCCCGTGGGCTCATGCTGCTGCTATGTGCCGGGAGGCGGCTATCCTCTTTATTCCACTGCTCTTATGCTGGGTATCCCTGCCAAGGCGGCGGGAGTAAAGAGAGTTACGGCATGTTCTCCTGTAATGAAGGGAACCTCAGAAATAAATCCCAAGACCTTGGTGGCTATGGACACGGCGGGAATAGACGAAATATACGCTCTGGGAGGGGCTCAGGCCATAGGAGCCTTTTCCTACGGAACGGAGCAGATAAAGCCTGTGGATCTTATAGTGGGGCCGGGAAACAGCTTTGTTACAGAGGCTAAACGCCAGTGCTACGGCAAGGTAGGTATAGACTTTGTGGCAGGTCCCAGCGAGGTACTCGTCATAGCCGACGGAAACGCCGATCCCGAGGTTATAGCCGCCGATCTGCTGGCTCAGTCGGAGCACGACAGAGAGGCCAAGGGAATACTTGTTACTACTGATGAAATAGTGGCCGCGGAGGTGCTGAAAGCTGTGGAGAGACAGCTGGAAATTCTGGAGACCAGAGAGATAGCCGAGGCTTCATGGAGGTATTACGGAGAGATACTCATATGCGATGATCTCGATGAAGCGGTCAGCTACGCCAACAGGTACGCTCCCGAGCACCTTGAGGTGAATGTTGCCCGGGAGGAGGAAGAAGCCGTCACAGAGGCTCTTGTAAATTACGGCTCCCTGTTTATAGGGGGAAATACGGCGGAGGTGTTCGGAGACTACGCTTCAGGGACGAATCATACTCTCCCTACCCTGGGGGCGGCCAGATATACAGGCGGAGTATGGGTGGGAACCTTTCTGAAGACCTGTACATATCAGAAGATGAGTCCCGAGGCTATGATGTCCATAGCTCCTTTAGTGAGCCGCCTCGCGGAGGGGGAAGGTCTGGCCGGTCATGCCAGAGCGGCGGAAATAAGGATGGAAAAGGCGAAGAAATAAATACAAAAAACGCCTTGACACGAAAAATGTCAGGTGGTAGTATATCATCAAGTGAATTAGGAAACCGAAGACGAGGGAGTAAAACTGAGGTACGGTCTCAAAGAGAGTCCGGGACGGTGGGATCCGGACAGACGCAGTTTCAGTAAATGGGCCTCTGAGGGCGAGGTGAAAGACATCGGCATACCGGTGTCAAGTAGCTGAGACGCGATGCCGGCGTTACGGGCAGGGAGTGTGATGGCACTTCGCGGAGAGAATGTTTTTACATTAAACAAGGTGGCACCGCAGGCTTACGCTTGTCCTTGACATGAGGACAGGCGTTTTTTGTTTCAGCGGAATTGCGAGCCTTAAAGCTCTGCGGAGACTCTGAATTCAGGCAAAGAAAAACGCGGAGAAAGGAGAGCGCGGAAGGACCGCGCGAAAAGAAAAATGAAAAAGCTTTTAAAGAAAATCGGTATTGTGGCAATGTTGGCGGCTGTAACTGCCCTGGGGCTTACAGGCTGCGGAGGAAGCAGCGGTGACGAGGATGTTATAAAGGTGGGGCTGGTTCAGCTTGTGGAGCACACATCCCTCGATCAGATAAGAGAATCAATAATTGACCGCCTTGAAGAGGAAGGGTATGTAGACGGAGAGAATATTTCCATAGATTATCAGAACGCCCAGAACGAGCAGTCAAACCTTCAGACCATATGCCAGGGGTTCGTCGCTGACGATGTGGATGTGATAATCGCCATAACAACACCTGCCACTCAGGCGGCCATGAACGTTACCGATGAAATCCCTATAGTTTTCTCGGCAGTTACCGATCCTATAGCCTCTGAAGTGGTAAGCGACCTTGAAAATCCGGGAGGAAATGTTACGGGAACATCGGATATAGTTTCGGCTGAGCAGATAATGGGCCTTGCGGAAGAAATAACTCCGGGATATGAGACCATAGGAGCCCTCTACAATTCCAGCGAGACAAACTCAGTGGCGGTAGTGGAGGATCTCAAGGAGTACGCCGCTGCCAACGGACTTGAGGTTGAGGAAGCGGCAGTGACAAACGCCAGCGAGATACAGCAGGCGGCTCAGAGTCTGGCTCAGAAATGTGATATCGTCTTCTCTCCTACGGACAACACGGTAGCCTCCTCCATAGCCACGGCAAATCAGGTGTTCATAGAAGCGGGCGTGCCTTTCTACGTTGGAGCCGACTCCATGGTAAAGGACGGAGCGCTGGCCACATACGGCATAAATTATCAGGTGCTGGGACAGGAAACGGCCGATATGGTTATTGAGATAATAAACGGCGCGGATCCGGCGGAGATGCCTGTAAGAACCATGGAGGATATGGAGGTTTACATTAACAGTCAGACGGCGGCGGATATGGGAATAGATATTCCTCAGGCCGTCCTTGACAGAGCTACTGATTTGGCAAAGGAAGATCTGTAATATGCTGATAACTATTTTACTGGAAGCCTTTGAGCTGGGACTCATATATTCGGTCCTGGCTCTGGGAGTGTTCCTTTCATTCAGAACACTTAATACACCGGACCTTACTGTAGATGGAAGCATCGTCACGGGAGCCGCGATATCCGCCGTAGTGTGTACCGCGGCGGCGCAGATGCCTCCTTCAGCCCAGGTGCTCATGTCGGTTCTCGGATTGATACTTGCCTTTGTTTTCGGCATGGGCGCGGGAGCCATAACTGCCCTTTTAAATACAAAGCTGAAAATACAGCCTCTTCTGGCGGGCATTCTGGTGATGCTGGGAATATATTCCATAAATCTGAGAATACAGGGTAAGGCCAACATAAATCTCACCAACACCACAACCATATACGGAGCTGTGGAAGAAAAAATGGGAGACTTTAAATGGAGCTCCATAGTGCTGGGAATTATTATAGTCGCGGTTATTATCCTTCTTCTGTACGGTTTTCTGAAGACGAGAAAGGGATTTGCCTTAAGAGCCACGGGAGACAATGAGGAGATGGTACGAGCAGCCGGTATAAGCAGCGACAACATGAAGCTTCTGGGGCTTTCGGTATCAAACGGTCTTGTGGGACTGGCAGGAGGTATGCTGGCTCAGTACCAGGGATACTCCGACGTAGGCATGGGAACAGGCATGGTGGTAATAGGCCTGGCCTCTGTAATAATCGGAGAGGTTATCTTCGGAACGGGAAGCCTTATGAGAAGGCTTATAGCAGTTGCTCTTGGAGCGGTCCTCTACAGGATGATAATAGGCGTGGCCCTTTATCTGGGAATGCCTCCTACCGATCTTAAGCTGGTATCGGCTGTAATAGTTACCATAGCCCTGGCCATGGGAATGATGGGCGGAGGACTTTCCGTTATGAAAAAAAGGTCAAAGGCAGGTGAGAAAAATGCTTAAAATAGAAAACCTCACCAAGATTTTCGGACAGGGCACTGTAAATGAGATGAAGGCCCTGGACAACATCAGCTTTCACGGTGAGCCGGGAGATTTTATTACCATAATAGGAAGCAACGGAGCCGGTAAATCCACATTGATGAACTCCATAGCGGGAGTATTTCCCGTGGACGGCGGAAGTATATTCCTGGAGGACAGGGACATTTCAAGGATGCCTGAGCACAAAAGGGCCAGACGTATAGGCCGGGTCTTTCAGGATCCTCTAAAGGGAACGGCTTACGATATGACCATAGAGGAGAACCTTTCCATAGCCTATAACAAGACGAGAAAGAGAGGACTTCAGCCTGGTATAAGCAAGGGCGACAGAGAGGTTTTCAGAGAAAAGCTGAGACTTCTTGAAATGGGTCTTGAAGACAGGCTGAAGGAAAAGGTCAGACTTCTTTCGGGAGGCCAGCGGCAGGCCCTTACTCTGTTTATGGCGGTTATATCAAAGCCGAGACTCCTTCTTCTTGACGAGCATACGGCGGCCCTTGATCCGGCGGCGGCCAAAAAGGTGCTGGAGCTTACAGACCGGTTCGCGGAGGACAGCCGGATGTGCACCATGATGATAACTCACAACATGAAGGCGGCTCTTGAACACGGCAACAGGACCATACTCATGAAGGGTGGAAGGATCGCCATGGATATAAAGGGAAAGGAAAGGGAAGAGATGACGGTGGAAAGGCTCATAGAGGAGTTTGAAATAGATAACGACAGGATGCTGCTCTGACAGCATCCTTTTTTAATGATTAAAAGAGGTATCATTTTACCCTCATAGATGATATACTGTGATGAAGGGATATTTTGAGGAAGACATATCGGGAGGTAACTGTCTTGAGAAGCAATTTCAACATAACATTCTGGATACTGGTGGTGTTCCTGCTGTACAACTCTTTCAGGGCGGGACAGTTCAGCGACCCAATGGATTGGCTGATGAGAACGCTGATGATGATACCGGCCATAGTAATAGGTCTTTCCTTTCATGAGTTTGCCCACGCGCTGACAGCCTACAAGCTGGGAGACCCCACTCCCAAGATGCAGGGCAGGGTTACGGTAAACCCTCTGGCTCATATAGATCCTCTGGGATTCGCGGCTCTCATATTTGCCGGCTTCGGCTGGGGCGTTCCTGTACAGATCAATCCTTCCAACTTCAGGCACAGGAGAAGAGACGAGCTTATAGTATCAGTAGCGGGAGTGGCCATGAACCTTCTCATAGCCATAGTATTCGCCATTATAGCCAAGATTCTGGTACTGACCCTGGGGCTCAGCTTTCTGTCCACCAGCGCCCTGGGAGAGGCGCTCTGGTCCATAATAATATATGTTATCACCATAAATCTTGTTCTGATGATTTTCAATCTGATACCTTGTCCTCCTCTGGACGGATTTTCCATAATATCTGAGATATTCAATCTCAGACAGACGGGCTTTTACTGGACCCTTTACAGGTACGGGGACTGGATCCTCATAGGCCTTATAATCTTCGGAATAACTGGAAGGATAATATCCCCTTGCGTAAACTTTTTATACAACATACTGTTAACGTATGTAATATTTTAATATAGGACGGGACTTTAAAGAATATGGATTACTTAGACAAACTTAACAGAGAACAGAGGGAAGCGGCTGTATGTACTGAAGGGCCGCTCCTTATTTTGGCGGGGGCGGGAAGCGGCAAGACCAGCACCATGACACACCGCATAGCTTATATGATAAAAGAAAAGGGAATAGCCCCCTACAATATACTGGCGGTAACCTTCACCAACAAGGCTGCGAAGGAAATGAAGGACAGGGTGGAGGACCTTATGGGAGCCGGGGTAAATATGTGGATACTTACCTTTCACTCCGCGTGTCTGCGCATACTGAGAAGCCACGCCGAGGCTCTGGGCTACGGCCGGGACTTTACGGTGTACGATCCCACGGACCAGAAGGCCCTGGTGAAAAGTATAATGAAGGAATACTCCATAGATTCCAAAAGGTATACTCCCTCCTATTTTCTGGGCATAATAAGCAAGTGCAAGGAGCAGAGAATAAGCCCTGAGGATTATAGGGCGGTTAACGGCTCGGACTTTACAGGGGAGCTGATCCATAAGGTCTACAGCAGATATGAGGCGCAGATGAAGAAAAACAACTCAATGGACTTTGACGACCTTCTTCTTAACGCCGTAAAGCTCTTTGAAAGAGAAGAGGAGGTCCTCCTGAAGTATCAGAACAGATTCAGATACATAATGGTGGACGAGTATCAGGATACCAACAGGCTTCAGTATCTTTTCGTAAAAATGATAGCCGAGGCTCACAACAACATATGCGTTGTGGGAGACGATGACCAGTGCATATACCAGTGGAGAGGAGCCGATATAAGAAACATCCTGGAATTTGAAAAGGACTGTAAAAGCGCCAGGGTCATAAAGCTGGAGCAGAATTACAGATCCACGGGAAATATTCTTGACGCGGCTCATTCGGTTATATCCAACAACAGGGGAAGAAAGCCGAAGAGACTGTGGACCGCCGCGGAAAAGGGAAGCAAAATAGTGTATTTCAGAGGTGAGGACGAGAGAGACGAAGCGTATTTCATAGCCGGAGAAATAAACAGAATAAAGGGAAACGACAGTCTCTACAGTGATTTCGCCATACTCTACAGGACCAACGCCCAGTCAAGAACCTTTGAAGAGGCCCTTTCAAGAAGGGATATCCCGTACAGAGTTCTGGGGGGACTGAGATACTACGACAGAAAAGAAATAAAGGACATGATGTGCTATATGCGTCTTGTTCAGAACCAGGCCGATGATCTGGCTCTTGTGAGAATCATAAACGAGCCCAAAAGAGGCGTTGGCGGCAAAACCGTTGAAAAGCTTCAGAGCCTGGCCTCGGTACGGGGAGAAAGCCTCTTTGAGACCTTAAAGGACAGGGAGGTAATATCATCTCTTTCATCTAAGGCGTCCGCAGGAATAGAAAGCCTGGTGGAGGTTATAGAAGGCTGCTCCGGAGAAAAGGATTCAATGAGAATATCGGACATATACGATGAGCTCCTTGTAAAGACAGGATATCTCAAGGCCCTTGAGGATCAGAACACTCTTGAGGCTGAGAGCCGCATGGAAAACCTGATGGAGTTTAAATCGGTAATATACGATTATGAAAAGGAGGATCCCAATATTACCCTGGGCGAGTTTATGGAAAGGATAGCGCTTCTGGCAGAGGTGGACAACCATGATTCCGGGGAGAACGCCGTGGTGCTTATGACCATGCACAGCGCCAAGGGTCTGGAATTTCCGTATGTGTTTATGCCGGGAATGGAGGATGGCCTCTTCCCCGGCTGGAGAGCCTTTGACAGCCCTGACGGCCTTGAGGAGGAGAGGCGCCTCTGCTATGTGGGAATAACCAGAGCTAAGAAAAGACTCTGGCTTACAAGCGCCGAAAGAAGAACAATGTACGGCAAAACCGACTACACCAGAGAGTCGCAGTTTCTTAGGGAGCTGGATAAAAGTCTCATAGAGGGAGACGGAATATATGAAAAGAAAAACAGCGGAAAGGGAGCCTTTACGGACGGAATAAAGGAGGAGACCTCCTTTAAGCCCTTTGACCAGCTTAAATACGCCAGACAGCAGACCAGGAAAAAGGTGGAGGCGGCGTCAGAAGACTTCGCTGCCGGAGATACTGTTTCCCATCCCAAGTTCGGAAAGGGAGTAGTGACGGACTTTGACGGAAAGGTTATCACCGTGGAGTTTGAGGATGGAAGGAAGAAGCTGGCAGCCGGATTTGCTCCCATAAAAAAGATATGATGAGGTAATAAATATGGATGACAAGAGAAAGCTCATGGAGGAGAAGGCGAGGATTCTCAACGAAGCCGCCAGGGCCTACTACCAGGAGGACCGTGAGATAATGTCAAATCTGGAGTACGACCGGCTTTACGATGAGCTGGAAGCCCTTGAAAGGGAAACGGGAATAGTTCTTTCCTCAAGTCCTACGGCAAAGGTGGGGTATCAGGTTCTCAGCAGCCTTCCCAAGGAGCCTCATGAATCTCCAATGCTGTCTCTGGATAAGACAAAGGATGTGGAGGAGCTTAAGGAGTGGTTGGGGGACAGAGAGGGTCTTCTCTCCTGGAAGCTGGACGGCCTTACCATAGTCCTCACCTATATGGATGGAAAGCTGGAAAAGGCTGTAACAAGGGGAGACGGCGCTGTGGGAGAGGTAATAACCGGCAACGCCAGGGTTTTTGACAACGTACCTCTTGCCATACCATTTAAAGGGAAAACGGTAGTAAGGGGAGAGGCTGTAATAGGCTATGAGGATTTTCTCAAAATAAACGAGACGGCGGATGAGGGAGACCCTATATATAAAAATCCCAGGAATCTGTGTAGCGGCACCGTGAGACAGCTTAACACCCGCATAGCCGCGGAGCGGCATGTGAAGTTTTTTGCCTTTGCCCTTACCCAGGGAGGTGAGGAGGAGAAATACAGACAGGATCAGTTTAAGTGGATGAGGTCTCAGGGCTTTGACACTGTCGAATATAAAATGGTGAGAAAGGAGACCCTGGAGGAGGCTGTGGCGGACTTTGAGAAAAGAATAGAGAGCTTTCCACTTCCTTCAGACGGTCTGGTGCTCATATTTGACGATATAGAGTACGGAAGGTCTCTTGGAGCTACATCAAAGTTTCCGAGGGATTCCATAGCCTTTAAATGGAAGGATGAGACGAAAACCACTCATCTGACGGAAATGGTATGGAACACATCGAGAACAGGCCTTATAAACCCGGTGGCCGTCTTTGAACCTGTGGAGCTTGAAGGAACCACAGTGACAAGAGCCTCTGTGCACAATCTCAGCATAGTAAAGGAGCTGGCTCTGGGCATAGGAGATGAGGTAGTGGTGTACAAGGCCAACATGATAATTCCCCAGATCGCCGAAAATCTCACGAGAAGCGGTACGGCGGAGCCTCCGGAAAAATGTCCCGTATGCGGAAGCCCGGCTGAAATAAGAAACGAAAAGGGTATAGAAACGGTTCACTGTCCCAACAGGAGATGTCCCGCCAGAAGGATAAAGGCCTTCACTCATTTTGTAAGCAGAAACGCCATGAACATAGAAGGTCTGTCTCAATCGACCCTTGAAAAGTTTATAAACAGGGGAATAATAAAGGATTTTGCCGATATTTTCAGACTGGAAAGATGGAAGGAGGAGATCGTATCAATGGATGGCTTCGGAGAGAAATCCTATGATAATCTCACGGCAGCCGCGGAAAAAGCCAGACACACCACTCCTTCAAGGCTCCTTCTCAGTCTCGGTGTTCCCAACATAGGAGGGGCCAATGCCAGAATGATAGGAGAGGCCTGCGGAAATAACTGGGAGAAAATGGTAAACATGACACAGGAGGAGCTTGAGGCTATAGACGGCATCGGAGAGATTATGGCCGGATCATATGTGGAGTTTTTTAAAGATGAAGAAAACCGGGCTCAGATCGACGACCTTATGTCTATACTGGATCTTGAGGAGGGAGGAGAGGAAAAAGGACGGCAGAGCCTCGCGGGAATGACCTTTGTAATAACGGGAAAAACGGAACGCTTTGAAAACAGAGACAGCCTCAAGGCCGCCGTGGAAAAGGCGGGAGGAAAGGTATCGGGCTCTGTAAGCGGAAAAACCGATTATCTGATAAACAACGATATAACATCAGGCTCCTCAAAAAACAGAAAGGCCAGGGAGCTGGGAGTCCCTGTAATAAACGAGGAGGAGTTTATTAAATTGCTGCAAGGAGAAGGAAAGGATGCTTAAAACGGGAAAGCTGGACAGCGAGCTTCTTAAAGAGCTGGTATTTGACAAGATAAAATACAGAAGCGGGGACGTAAAGGTGAGACCCGGGATAGGTGAAGACTGCGCTCTCATAGATTTCGGACAATATGAATGTGTCATGTCAACAGATCCCATAACCGCGGCTGTAAAGGACATAGGAAGGCTGTCCGTACACATAACATGCAATGATATTGCCTCCAACGGCGTTCAGCCTCTGGGAATAATGCTGGCAGTCATGCTTCCGGAGGGAACGACGGAGACGGATGTGGAGCATATTATGGGACAGGCAGCGGAGACGGCGGCGGCCCTTGACGTGGAAATAATAGGGGGTCATACGGAAATAACTCCCGCGGTAAATCAGCCGGTCATAGTGTCCACGGCCATAGGAAAGACCTTAAGAGGAACATCACAGAGCGGAAACGATATGGAGCCGGGAGACTACATAATGATGACAAAATCGGCGGGACTTGAAGGCAGCGGAATAATCGCCCTGGATCACAGGGAAAAGCTGGGAGAGTTTATGACAGAAGAGGAAATCGCCAGGGCAGGATCATTTCTTGACATGGTAAGCGTAGTAAAGGAGGGCGTCGCGGCCGGAAAGGTCGGCACTCACGGAATGCACGACATAACAGAGGGGGGAATTCTGGGAGCTGTATGGGAAATGTGCCAGATTTCAGGAAAAGGCGCGGAGGTTTACAGAGACTCTATTCCCCTTGAGCCTGAGTCAGAAAAGATCTGCGAAATTTTTCACATAGATCCCCTCAGACTTATATCAAGCGGCTCCATGGTTATAATAACTCCTGAGGACAGAAAGGAAGAAATGGAAAGAGCCCTTGAGAAGGCAGGGGTAGCCGTAACGGTTATAGGAAGAGTTACGGAGCCTGAAAGGGGAGTTGTCATCACGTGGGAGGGAGGAGCCGAGGAGGTGGCTCCGCCGTCACCTGACGAAATATATAAGGTAGTGGGAAAAAAATAACGTGAAGAGGAGCTTAAGGAAAGGGTATGAA
>DVMP01000062.1 GCA_018714925.1 Candidatus Allocopromorpha excrementigallinarum | reverse complement strand
CAGTCAGACGGAGCTTATCCTTTCTCTCAAGGAAATGAAAGAGGAGGGGAAGTCTGTAAACGAGATGCAGAAGCTTACGGGAGTCCATCCCTTCAGGGTAAAGAAATCTCTCCCCATGGCCTCCCGGTATTCAAGGGATCACCTGAGAAGAGTTCTGGCGGAGGCATACAAGGTGGATGAAAATATAAAGACAGGAATCTTCGACGGCAATCTGGCCCTGGAGTACTTTATAGCTTCAATATAAAAGAAGGATTTTATCCGCGGGGCTTTATGCGGAGCCCTTGTACGCAGGCACAGAGCTTTTCCGGCGGATTCAGCCGATGTGCAGTCTGATTGCCGGTTTCTCCCTGAAATCCATTATGTAAACCGTCTTCAGGGAGAAATATCCGCTGTTTTTGCAGTATGCAGTCCTTCCTGCTCTGCCTGCCGGTGTGGTTTCTACCTGAAATCATTTATGGGGCCTGCGTTAAGGGAGAAAAATATATTGCGTTAAAGCATTAAAGCGACATTTTTTACCACATGAGCCAAAAACCGGAAGAGTTTCTCCCTGAATGCCTTTCCATAATTCAAATCAGGTAGAAATGACCGGCTGCGGCATGTCGTGTACATGAATAAGTACAGGATTTCTCCCTCAAAAGCAAATTATCGGAATAGTTGCGGTAGAAACCGGCTGAACCACAGGGAAAAGAGGGGCCCTGCGGCCTTCGGGAAAGGCGGCAGGGCTTTTTTGCATGGGTAAAAGCAAAGCGCCGTATTTGGTAAGGATTTGGTAAAGGCAGATATGCATGGCGGAATAGAATATGCAGAAATGCCTGTGTTTTAAAGGATGTAACTAGTTTTACATTTCTGATTTTTTTGAACAGGCAGGTTGCTTTTTAGTATTTTCGATGATACAATTGAAATATTCACATGATATATATGTATTGTAATTTTAGGAGGAACGAAAATGAGTGAGAATGGTTTTGAATGCAATTGCAGTCAAAACAGGGCGAATCAGTTCAAGGAACTTCAGCCTGTTCTGGAGCAATATGCGAAAGTGCCGGGCAGCCTGATAACTATCCTGCAGAAGACTCAGGATATTTACGGATATCTTTCAGCGGATGCCATAAACTACATTTCCGAAGCAACCGGCATCAAGCCTGCGAAAATCTACGGGGTGGCTACTTTCTACGCCCAGTTCAGACTTAAGCCTATAGGCAAGTATCTGGTGATGCTCTGCCAGGGCACAGCATGTCACGTAAACGGATCTGAGATGATTGAGGAAGCCGTGTGCGAGTATCTGGACATAAAGGACGGAGAAACCACAGAGGACGGAGTGTTCACCCTGAACAACGTAGCATGTCTCGGATGCTGCTCCCTCGCGCCTGTTATGATGGTAAAGAGCGCTGACGGCGATGAGACATACGGCAACCTTACAAAGGATTCAGTTAAGAAGATACTGTCGGAAATAAGAGAAAGGGCATAGGAGGTGACGGAAGTGAGAGTAGTAATCGGACAGGGAAGCTGCGGAATAGCTACTGGAGCCAAAAAGACCGCCGCTGAGTTTGAGAAGCAGATAGCGGAAAAGAACATAGATGCCCAGGTATCAGTTACAGGCTGTGTAGGTACATGCTATCTTGAGCCTATAGTAGATGTATACGATGACGACGGCGCCATGACAAGATACGTCAAGGTACAGCCTGACAAGGTTGAAACCATAGTGGAGCAGCATCTTGTGAATCACAAGGCGGCTGAGGAGCAGGCCATATCCGAGGAGGACAAGGAGTTTGTAGCCAGGCAGCAGAGAGTGGTTCTGAGAAACTGCGGCATAATAAATCCGGAGGAAATAGACGAATACATCGCTGCCGACGGATATAAGGCCATTGCCAAGGTGCTGGATTCTATGACGCCGGAAGAGGTTATAGAAGAGATAAAGATATCGGGCCTCAGAGGAAGAGGCGGCGCGGGATTCCCTACATGGTTTAAATGGAATGCCGCCAAGGAAAACAGAGGAGATCAGAAATATCTCGTCTGTAACGCCGACGAGGGAGACCCGGGAGCATTTATGGACAGATCGGTTCTGGAGGGGGACCCACACTCTCTCATAGAAGGAATGATAATAGGCGGATACGCCATGGGAGCCAGCGAGGGAATAATTTACTGCCGAGCTGAATATCCTCTGGCCATAAAGAGACTGGAAATCGCCATGGCTCAGGCGAGAGAAAAGGGATTTTTAGGCAAAAACATACTGGGAAGCGGCTTTGACTTTGATCTGAGAATCAAGGCGGGAGCCGGAGCCTTCGTATGCGGCGAAGAGACAGCCCTTATAGCATCCCTGGAAGGGGAGAGAGGAATGCCGAGACTTAAGCCTCCTTTCCCAGCGGCAAAGGGCTACTGGCAGAAGCCGACGGATATAAACAATGTTGAGACATTGGCCAACGTTCCGTGGATCATATATAACGGAGGAAAAGCCTTCGGCGACATGGGAACGGAAAAGAGCAAGGGAACAAAGGTATTCGCTCTCGCGGGCAAAATCAAGAAGGGCGGTCTTGTGGAGGTTCCTATGGGCCTTACGTTAAGAGACGTTATCTTCGGTATAGGCGGAGGAATAAAGAACGACAAGGAGTTTAAGGCCGTGCAGATGGGCGGACCTTCAGGCGGCTGCGTTCCCGCTGAGCTTATAGATACTCCCGTAACATATGAGGACATTACAAAGACAGGAGCCATAGTAGGCTCAGGCGGTATGATCGTAATGGATGAGGACACATGCATGGTGGACATGGCAAGATACTTCCTCAACTTTACGAGAGACGAGTCCTGCGGAAAGTGCAACTACTGCCGTATAGGAACAAAGAGGATGCTGGAGATCCTGGAGAGGATAACCAACGGAGAAGGCCAGGATGGAGACATAGAAAAGCTTGAAGAGCTGGCGATGAAAATAAAGGACGGCTCCATGTGCGGTCTGGGACAGACGGCTCCTAATCCTGTTCTCACCACACTCAAGTATTTCAGAAACGAATACGAGGATCATATTTATAAGAAGAAGTGCACAGCCGGATCCTGCAAGGCTCTCATAACATACACCATTACCGACGCATGTAAGGGATGTACTCTGTGCGCACGAAACTGTCCTGTTGACGCTATTTCCGGAAAGGTTAAGGAAAAGCATGTCATCGACCAGACCAAGTGCATAAAGTGCGGTAAGTGTATGGAAAGCTGCAACTTCGGCGCGATAGAGAAGAAATAAGGGAGGAGGAAAAGAAATGGATAAATTCAGACTGAATATAAACGGCAAAGAAGTAACAGGCCTTCCGGGCCAGACAGTTCTTGAAGTTGCCAGAGAAAATGACATTTTCATTCCAACTCTCTGTTATGACGAAAGAACTAAGATATACGGCGCCTGCGGCATATGCATGTGCGAGGTGGAGGGAAACCCCAAGCTGTGCAAGGCCTGCGCCACTGAAATAGCTCCGGGAATGGTGGTAAGAACTAATACGGAGAGAGTAATAGAATCAAGAAAGACAAACCTTGAACTGCTCCTTTCAAATCACGTTGGAGACTGCAGACCTCCTTGCGTCCTGGCATGTCCGGCTCACACCGACTGTCAGGGATATGTAGGTCTCATAGCCAACGGCGAATATGAAGCGGCTCTGGAGCTGGTAAAGGACAAGATTCCTCTTCCGGCGTCTCTTGGAAGAGTATGTCCTCATCCTTGTGAAGAAAAGTGCAGAAGAGGACTTATAGACGAGCCTGTATCAATCCAGTGGCTCAAGAGATTCGCCGCTGACCAGGATCTCATGTCAGAGGAGGCCTTTATACCTGAATGCGCAGAGTCAACAGGAAAGAGGGTGGCTGTAATAGGCGGCGGCCCGATGGGACTTTCTGCGGCATACTTCCTGAGACAGATGGGTCATGACGTTACCGTCTTTGAGGCCATGCCTAAGGCGGGAGGAATGCTGAGATACGGTATTCCTGAATACAGACTTCCAAAGGAGGTCCTTGACGATGAAATCCTCACCATTGAAAAAATGGGAGTGGAGATAATAACCGATACGAAAATAGGCGAGGACATACCTTTTGAAACGGTAAAAGAGGACTTTGACGCGGTGCTTCTGGGAATAGGCGCCTGGGTGTCCACGGGAGTAGGATGCAAGGGCGAAGACGCTCAGGGCGTTATCGGCGGTATAGACTTCCTGAGAAAGGTAGTCAGAAACGAAGACATAGACCTGGGCGAGAAGGTTGCCATAGTAGGCGGAGGAAATACCGCCATGGACGCCTGCAGAACAGCTGTAAGACTGGGAGCCAAGGAAGTTTACAACATTTACAGAAGAACAAAGGACGAGATGCCTGCCGATATGGTGGAGATAGAAGAGGCTGAAGAGGAAGGCGTTATATTCAAGAACCTTACAAATCCTCTGGAGGTTGTAAAGGATGAAAACGGCCATGTAAAGGAAGTAATCCTTCAGGTAATGGAGCTTGGCGAGCCTGACGAGTCGGGAAGAAGAAGACCTGTTCCTGTTGAAGGAAAAACAGAGACCATAGCCATAGACAATATGATTCTCGCAATAGGTCAGGCGGTTGACGCGTCTATCTTTGACTGTGACAAGACGAGAAAGAACGCCATAGCCTATGATCCTGAGACATATATGACCAGCATTCCGGGAGTATTTGCCGGAGGAGACTGCGGAAACGATAAGATATCCATAGCAGTTGAGGCCATAGCTGACGCCAAGAAGGCTTCGGAGATAATAGACGCGTATCTGGCGGGAGAGACCATAAGATATGAGCCTCCTTACTATGTTGAAAGAGACGACATAACAGAAAAGACCTTTGAGGACAGAGAGAGAATGTGCAGACCGGAGATGCCGCAGCTTTCTCCTGAGGAGAGAAGGGATAACTTCAGCGAGGTTATACCTGACGGATATACTCCTGAAGCGGCTGAGGCTGAGGCCATGAGGTGTCTCGAGTGCGGCTGTCATGATTACTTTGAGTGCAGCCTCATAGATCTGGCTCACCAGTACGATGTTGATCCTGACAGATTCAAGGGAGAAAAGCATCAGATAGAATACGAGGATGACCATCCGTTTATAGTAAGAGACCCTAACAAGTGTATTCTCTGCGGTCTCTGCGTAAGAGTATGCGACGAGGTTATGGGCGTCGGCGCTCTGGGTCTTGTTCAGAGAGGCTTTGACACGGTTGTTATGCCTAATATGGGTAAGCCGCTTGCCCAGTCGGGATGTGTATCCTGCGGACAGTGTGTAAGCGTTTGCCCTACAGGAGCGCTTCAGGAGAGAACCACAATGATAAAGGAAACTCCTGTGGATACTGTGGAGACTGATACAACATGTTCATACTGCTCTGTAGGCTGCAGCCTCAAGCTGGAGTCCTGCGGGGATATGCTTATAAAGGCAAATCCCGACAAGGAAGGCACTGTAAACCAGGGTCTTGCCTGCGGCAAGGGAAAATGGGGATTTGACTGCTCCATGCTGGAAAACAAGCTGGAGGAGCCTCTCATCAAGGAAGAAAATGATTTCCGTGAAGCGGATTATCACGAAGCCCTTGTAATGATAGCGAAGAAGTGCCAGGCGACAGCGGCCAGATACTCAAGAGACGCTGTGGGCGTCGCTGTCTCCGACAGATACACAAACGAGGAGGCTTATGCCATAAAGAAGATGGCGGAGGCAATGGGAGCCAGAATATTCTGCATGAACAGCAGAAAAAGCGGAATAGAGCCGGTAATAGGACACGACGCTTCGCCTAACACCATTGACGAGCTTCTTTCAACAAATCTGATACTGGCTGTAGGCTTTAACGCTACAGACAATCCTGTTATACAGCTTAAGATGAAACAGGCAGCCGAAAGGGGCGCGAAGGTGGTTCTCATTAATCCTTCTGAATATCCTCAGAGGATGGGATATCTGTCCAAGGCTGTATATACAGATAATGATCTGGGCTTTGTAAGAGAAATAGCTAAGGCTGTGGCTGACAGCGGCAAGGGCAGCGATATAGCCGGATATAAGGAATTCGCCGCGGAGCTTAAGGATGTGACGGTCAGTGAAGAGGCCGCTGAAATCGCTGACATGTACATGTCGGCAAAGAAGGCCATGATCGTCTTCACTCAGAATATTGTAACGGAAGAAGCGGCCACTCTCATAGCTGATATAGCTATGGCCAGCGGACACATCGGTTCGCCTAGAGACGGTATACTTCAGGTAAAGGCCAAGAATAATTCCCAGGGTCTTGTGGATATGGGAATAAAGGCCGGAGCCGAAAGTCTTGAGGGCCTCAAGGCTCTGGTGGTATTCGGTGAGGAAGCCGATATAGATACGGATTCTCTCGAGTTCCTGGCTGTATGCGATACTCACATGACAGCTCTGGCGGCAAAGGCTGACGTGGTAATCCCGGGAACAGGCTTTGCTTCCACAGACGGAACCTATACTAACACTGAGAGAAGACTTCAGATGGTTCAGGCAGCCATAGACGAGGGCGTAGAACTGAGCAACTGGGAGGTTGCCGCGGAAATCGCCCATGTATACGAGGTGGATTACGACTGGGCCGATACGGCGGACATTTCCAGAGAAATGGATGATACGGTGCCTAGGTACAAGTACGCTGAGCTTGATGAGATTCTCGGAGGCGTTTTAGAGCCTGCCGAAGGAGCAAGACTCGTTCCTGTGGCCAACGGAGCCTTCGCCGATCCTCTCAAGTGCACAGACAGCCTTATGAACGTAATAAAGGAAAGGATTCCTGCTCCGGCAGATCCTACGGCGTAGATCAGCATAATATTCGGATACGAAAAAGACAGTCCTGACGGGCTGTCTTTTTTGGCGCCTGAAAAGGCGTACCGCTCCGGAAGGCCTCAAGTGTTAGCTGCGCGGCAGTCCTTTTATTATTGTTTTTCTACCGTAACTATTCCGGAAAAATGCTTTCGAGGGAGAAACCCTGCGCTGATTCATGTACATACTGTGCTGCCGCAGGCGATTTCTCCCCTATTTGAATTATGGAAGGCCATTTAGGGAGAAATATTTCCTGTTTATGGCAGTTATGTTAAAAAATACCACTTTAACACTTTAGCTTGCTATATTTTTCTCCCTGAAATTAAAATTATCGGAATAGTTGCGGTAGAAAAGGGCTGCCATGCCTTCTTATGGAAGGGGAAGCCCTCGAAATTGCTCCCTTAACACGCTTTCATAATGAAAAAAAGGGAGAAATTTAAAGATTAGTATGAAACTGCCAAAAGGCGCTCCATCATCAGATTTATCCGTTTCCGCATAAGCAAGCATCTCAAACCGGTAGTTACTATACAGATTACTTTTTACACACAATTTTGGATTTGACCTATTGTTTAATAATTAACTGCCAAAATTGTTCCCGTTTTAGAGCATTTCAATCCT
>DVMP01000061.1 GCA_018714925.1 Candidatus Allocopromorpha excrementigallinarum | reverse complement strand
CAAATTAGTTTGAAAAAATATTTTTTGTACAATTACAAAGGCTCCTTTAAGTGTGTTGGCACGCTTGTTGCGTTTTATATTTAACGAATGAAAAAGAAATGATTATTATTCATTATTGCTTATTTTATTTTGGAGGTGGTATTATGGAAAACCAGAAAAAGAAGCGAAAGCTGAAGGCGCCAAATTCATATGTGATAATTATGGCGATCATACTGCTTGTTGCCATTCTCTCGTGGATACTGCCGGGAGGAGCGTATGACTATGTGGATCCCAACGCGGATACTCTCGAGCCTATAGCGGGTACTTATCACGAAATAGAGTCCAATCCACAGGGACTGTGGGCTGTAATAATGGCGCCTATTAACGGATTTATGGATTCCGTGGACATTATACTTTATTGTCTGATAATAGGCGGATACATTGCCATCGTAATGCGCACGGGAGCTTTTGACGCGGCTATAGGACATGCCATGAGAAAGCTGAAGGGTAAGGAGCATATCCTCATCCCTATTCTCATGCTCATATTCTCACTGGCCGGAGCCATGTTCGGCATAGAGGAGGAAACCCTTCCTTTCTTCCTTGTATTGATTCCCGTGTTCCTTGTGGCCGGCTATGATACTCTTGTAGGTCTGTCGGTAATAAAGGTGGGCGCGGCCCTGGGTGTAATGGCCTCCATAGCCAATCCTTTCGCTGTGGCTATTGCCAGCAATTTCGCGGGAATTCCTATGAGCGACGGTATAGGAATCAGAATAATACTTCTGTGCATATATATACCTGCCGGAATTATTTACACCATGCACTATGCCAAGAAGGTTAAAAACGATCCTACAAAATCCCTTGTATACGCTCAGGCAGAGCAGAATAAAGAGTTCTTCCTCAAGGGAGGGGATTACGATTCGGATAATCTCCCTGAGCTGAACGCCAAGAGAAAGCTGATACTGGTTGTCTTTGTTCTGTCCTTCCTGGTAATGATCTGGGGCGTTCTGTCCTGGGAAGATCTGGGAATAACCATCTGGCCGACAATGGGATGGTGGTTCGGCGAGCTTTCCGCCGTATTCCTTGTGTCCAGCATAATTGTAGCCATTATAGACAGAATCCCTCTCGATAACTTTATCGACGATTTCATCAAGGGCGCTTCCGACCTTCTGAGCGTTGCCATGATCATCGGTGTTGCCAGAGGCGTGTCCATTATAATGTCTGATGCCAGCATCACCGATACAATACTCCACTACTGCGAGTCAACGGTAGCCAACATGTCTTCGGGACTGTTTGCGGGAGTAAACTATCTGGTATTCCTTATTCTCTCATTCTTTATTCCTTCAAGCTCGGGACTTGCAACCCTGTCAATGGGTATAATGGCTCCTCTTGCGGACTTTGCGGGAGTAGGAAGAGAGATAGTAATAATAGCTTATCAGTCGGCTAATTCCATGATCGCTCTTATAGCGCCTACATGCGGACTTCTCATGGGAGTTCTGGCCATGACAAAGACATCCTTTGGAACATGGATCAGGTTCGTATGGAAGCTGCTGGTATTCATTGCCGTAGTAACGGTAGTGGTTCTGGCCCTTGCCTGCATAATACTGTACTGATGACAGCCTGCTGATAATAAACTAAGGAGATGATTTCATGAAGGAAAGAATTTTGACGAATGTGGAGCCTAAGGATGTGCTCAAATACTTTGAGGATCTCACGTTTATCCCAAGGGAATCAGGTAATGAAAAGGAGGTTTCCGATTACCTGGTGAATTTTGCCAAGGAGCATGGGTTTGAGTGGTCTCAGGATGATTATTACAATGTTCTTATGAGAAAACCTGCTTCAAAGGGGTATGAAGATCATCCCGGCATTATTATACAGGCTCATATGGACATGGTCTGCGAAAAGAACAGAGACTTTGAGCACGATTTTGCCAGGGATCCGATAAAATTCGAAGTTGACGGCGACAAAATCATAGCCAGGGACACAAGCCTGGGGGCCGATGACGGAATAGGCGTTGCTATAGGACTGGCGGTAATGGCGGATCCCGAGCTTAAGCATCCTGCCATAGAATTCGTCTGCACCTCCGACGAGGAGAGAGGAATGTCAGGAATAGAAAACTTTGATTTCAGCGTCCTCAAGGGAAGCAGGGTCATAAATCTTGACAGCGACGATGAAGGGGTTCTTGTAGTAGGCTGTGCCGGCGGACCTGTAGTGAGAGTGGAGCTTCCTGTATCGAGGAAGGCTGCCGACAGGGAAAAGTCTTATTTTGAAATAACCCTCAGAGGGCTTCTGGGAGGCCATTCGGGAGAGGATATCCACAGAGGCAGAGCCAATGCCAACAAGCTTATGGTAAGGGTACTCATGGCTGTTCAGCGTGAACTGGGATTTGACCTGGCGGCTATAAGCGGCGGTCTGAAATACAATGCCATTCCGAGAAACGCGGAGGTTACAATCGGCGTTGACAGGGAAAAGGAGGCTGCTCTCAGAGCCGTTGTTGACAGATACAGCGCTATATTCGCCGATGAGTACAGAGTGAACGATCCAGATATAGAGCTGGGTATAGCTCCGGCTGACGCGCCGAAAGAGGTTCTCGACGAAGAGTCCAAGATGAAAATTCTCGATTACATGAACTTTTCAGAGACGGGAATAATCAGAATGGATATGGATTATCCTCAGTTTGTTGAAAGCTCTGTAAGCCTGGGAGTCGTAAACATAGAAGGAGATAAGGCGGTCATTCTCATTATGACAAGAAGCTCCAAGGACAGCCAGTATGAGCTCAGCTTTGAAAAGATAGTAAGGCTCACGGAGCTGCTGGGAGGAGAGTATTTCGTCATGTCCAACTGCCCTGCCTGGGAATATGATTACCAGTCGGAGCTTAAAGCCACCTATGAGAGGGTGTATGAAGACATGTTCGGAAAGAAGGCGTCTATAATGATCCTCCACGCGGGAGTTGAGCCGAGTGAATTCGCCAAGAACATGGACAGAAAAATGGATATGATATCCATGGGTCCTGACGTAAGAAATCTTCACGCACCGGGAGAATATTTCTCCATATCCTCCACTCAGAGATTCTGGGAAAGCTTTAAGAAGTTCCTGGAGGAGCTGTAGGCGGTACATTGTTTTCATGTGATAAAGAGGAAGGGTTCCGTCCCCAGGGGGCGCGGAACCCTTCCTCTTTAAATGTGAAGCTTTAAACGGAAAACCCGGCCCTTGAAACCGCGGGCCGGGTTTTATCCCTGGTATATTAATATGTATTGAGAATTTTAGCCGAAATATCTCTTGAGAAGTCCGGCAAAGGCTCTGCCGTGTCTTGCCTCATCCTTTGCCATCTCATGAACGGTATCGTGAATAGCGTCCAGATTCTGCTGCTTGGCCTTGGCTGCCAGATCCTTCTTACCTGCGCAGGCGCCTGACTCAGCCTCTACTCTCATTTCGAGATTCTTCTTTGTGGAATCTGTTACAACCTCTCCCAGAAGCTCGGCGAACTTAGCGGCGTGCTCGGCTTCCTCCCAGGCAGCCTTTTCCCAGTAAAGGCCGATTTCAGGATATCCTTCTCTGTGGGCGACTCTTGCCATGGCAAGATACATTCCAACCTCTGAACATTCGCCGTTAAAGTTATCTCTGAGTCCCTGGATGATTTCAGGGTCAACGCCCTGAGCCACGCCTACAACATGCTCGTCAACGAATTCGATTTCGCCTTCCTTAGCCTGTACGAATTTCTCCGCCGGAGCGCTGCACTGAGGACATTTCTCAGGTGGCTGAGGTCCTTCGTAGGTGTAACCGCATATTGAACAAGTCCATTTCATAGTAAATTCCTCCTTTTAAACATTTATCTACTTTTGTTATCCAATTGTTTTCATGTGAATAGTGTACCATTTTGGTAAAGAATAGTCAAGCCCTTTATTGAAAAAGAAAGACAGTTTTTTATGAAGGCGCCGGGGAGAGGAAATCATATACCTTTCACTTTACCTTTCAATAAAAACAAGGTATAATATTTAAGAAAAAATCAGCCTTCGGATCCGCGGGATACAGACGGCTGATACACTGGATGACAGTAGAAAGGTGGAATTCTGTGAAAAGATACGGCAGAGGCGCGGCAGTATTTATGGTAATAGTGCTGGCAACGGTACTCCTTTCGGGATGCGCTACTTTCGAGAATTTCAAAGAAGCTTTTATAGATAAACCTCAGGAAGACACAACAACAGTGACAATAGGTGTGTACGAGCCCATGACAGGTGCCGACAGCGACGGCGGAAAGCTCGAAACAGAAGGTATAGAGCTTGCCAACGAAGTATATCCCAATGTTGACGGTAAAATGGTAGAGCTTGTTTACGCGGACAACTCCTCAGATATATACGCGGCGGAGACGGCTATCAGAGAGCTGATATCAAAGGAGCCTGACGTGATCCTGGGAAGCTACGGCAGCGTTTATTCTCTCATAGCGGGAGACTATATAAATGAAGCGAAAATTCCGACCATAGCCATAACCAACACAAACCCTCTTGTTACGGCAAACAATGAATACTATTTCAGAGTGTGCTACGTTGATTCGGACCAGGGAGATCTTCTCGCCAGATATGTCCTTGAGCATAAGGGTGAAACCACAGCGGGAATAATGATTCCTGAAGGAAACGACGCGGCCATGGAGCTGGCGACGGCCTTTTCCGACAGGATGAAGGCTGAGACCGGAAACGAGGACGCAATTCCTCTTTATGAGCAGTATGAAGCCGGAGCTGAGGATTTCACTTCGCAGCTTGAGGCTGTGAGAGCTTCGGGAGTGAGAAGCGTTCTTCTGACAGGCAGTGTAAACGACTGTGCCAATATCGTCAGGGAGGCCGATGAAATGGGGCTGGGAGTCCAGTTCCTGGGAGATACTAGCTGGTCGGAAAAAAAGTTTAAAAGACTGGCCGGAAGCTCGGCGACAGCGGAGAACGCGGCCTTTGTAAATTTCTTCGTATCCGATAACGCATCCAATGAAGAGGCCCGGGTCTTTCTGGAAGCCTATCACGAGAAGCATGGAGAAAACAGCACTCCTGAAGACTCCGTAGCTCTCGGTTATGACGCCTATGTAGTGGCTGTCAGAGCCATAGAGGAGGCGGGAGAGGGAGCCTCAGGAAAGGAAATAAGAGACGCTATGGAAGAGCAGGGGCAGTTTCAGGGAGCCTCAGGACTGATAACCTTCAATAATACGGGAGACCCTATAAAGACCGCTTTCATAGGATCATGGGACGGAAATCAGGTGGTCTCCGTATACACACTTGATCCTACGTAAACGCGAATGCTTTAAATGGATTTCAGGTTATAAATTCCGTAAGGGTGAAAATAATATTAATATAAAGGAGAAGAGAATATGGAACAGAAAATAAAAGATGCTCTCGATCAGATAAGACCTTTCCTTCAGAGAGACGGAGGAGACATAGAGTTTGTTGAGTATACCGACGATAATATTGTAAGGGTTAGGCTTCAGGGTCACTGTGCAGGCTGCCCGGGAGCCCAGATGACCATAAAGGGAGTCGTAGAGAAGATTTTAAAGGAAAGCTATCCAGAAATAGCTTCGGTGGAAGCGGTACTTTAATATGGAATTTTCCGGAGTAAAAGAACATATAGAAAAGAATAAAGAGGCCATGCTTAATGACCTCTCTTTTCTCATATCAATTCCCAGTGTGGCTGTAAGAACAGAAGGAAACGCGCCCTTCGGCGAAAATGTTCAGAGAGCCTATGAGGCGATGATGAAAATGGCTGAAAGAGAAGGCTTTGAAACCTTTAACGCCGATAATTTCGGAGGACATATAGATTTCCCCGGAAGCGGCGAAGGCATAGTGGGAGTCGTGGGGCACCTGGATGTTGTGCCTGAAGGCGATAACTGGGATTTTGACCCCTATGGAGGAGAAATCTCGGAAGGCTTTGTTAAAGGCAGAGGAGCCGTTGACGACAAAGGCCCCGTAATAGCCTCCTTCTACGCCATGAAGGCTCTGAAGGAATGCGGCTTTAGGCCGGAGAAAACCGTGCGTCTCATTCTGGGCCTTGATGAGGAAACAGAATGGGAGGGTATGGACTATTACCTTTCAAAGGTTAAAGAAGTCCCCGATATGGGATTTACTCCCGACGGCGATTTCCCGGCTATACACGGAGAAAAGGGAATCCTCGTGTTCGATCTGGCGAAAAAATTCTCCGGGTCCGGTGAAAAGGGTCTCAGGCTCACCTCTCTTAAGGGAGGAAACGCGGCTAATTCCGTGGCGGATTTTGCCAGAGCCGTTGTTTATGACAGCGCCGGAGGCGGGTATGAAGCCATAAGGAGCAGGGCTGCTGATTTTCGAGGCAGAGACGGAAGAAGGGTAAGCTGCAGAGCCGCGGGAAGGAGCCTTGAGATAACGGCCCGGGGCGTTTCCGCTCACGGAGCGAAGCCGGAGCAGGGAGAAAACGCCGTGTCTCTGATTATGGAGTTTCTTGGAGGTATCACCTTTATCGACGAGGACGTCAACGATTTTATAGAGTTCTACAATGAAAAAATAGGCTATGATCTTCACGGAGAACGCATAGGCTGCCATATTTCCGATGAGCAGTCGGGAAGCCTTGTCTTTAACGTGGGAATGATAGAAGCAGATAAGGGCGGAGGAAAAATAACCGTAAACATAAGATACCCTGTAACAGCGGATTACGAAGCCGTCTATGAAGGAATAATGAAGGCCTCGGACAAATATAACATGGGGATAATCAAGGGAAAGCATCAGCCGCCTATATATATACCGGCAGACGATCCTTTTATAGAGACGCTTATGGAGGTGTACAGAGAGCATACGGGCGACAACGGGAGCGAGCCTCTTGTAATAGGCGGAGGCACCTATGCCAGAGCCATAAAGAATACAGTTGCCTTCGGAGCCAGATTCCCCGGTGAGCCTGAGCTGGGCCACCAGAAAAACGAGTGTATCTCCGTAAAGAGCATGACGCTTTTGACGGAAATATACGCGGATGCCATATATCGGCTGGCAGGAGGGAAGCAGACCGAAGCGCGGTAAATCAGAAGAAGTATTGTCAATCGCTATTTGGCGATGAAATCGCCCGACTTGACAAATACTTCTTTTTTGTTACAATAAAAGGCGTACAACGTTGAAAAATACACATTTTGGAGATTTTTACCATGAAAATAAACATAAAGGAAATTCTGGGAGAGCAGGACGAAAAGCCTGTAAGCGGCGGCGAAGAGACTGAAGTAATACAGGAAAAAACAGAAGCGCCGGAAGAGGAGGACAGCCGTGAAGAAAAAGCTCCGGAGGTAATTTTACAGGAAGAGCGTGAGACGCCTGAAGAAGCTCCTGAAGCTGTTGGAGAAGAGGAAGAAACAGAAGAACCAACCGAGCCGGAGGAGGAGCCCGGCCAGGAGGAGCCGGAGGCTGAGCATGAACCGGTCTCCCAGGGGGAAGTTGCGGAAAATACTGGGCAGACCTCTGAAGAAGAGCCTGAAATCGAGGCTGAACAGGAACCTGAAATCAAGGCTGAACAGGAGCCTGAAATCGAGGCTGAACAGGAGCCTGAGAGCGAGACCGGCCGGGAAACCGAAGGCGAGCCTGCGGCGGAAAAGGCAGATAAGGGCGTGGACGGAAAGCAGCTTTTGAAAAAGTACGGTTGGCACGGAGGAATAGCCGCTTCCTTCGCGATTCTTCTCTTTTCGGTTTTTGCCTACACCAATCTGGTGCCGCGGGAGGTGCACGCCACCATTAACGGAGAGGAAACCACGGTCATGAGCAAGGCTTATACCATAGAGGGCTTCCTTGAAAATGAAAATATAGAATACTGTGACGAGGACTACATATCCAAGACTCCTGAAACATTCATATATGACGGCATAAGCTTTGATCTTCGCCACGCTACCGACTATACCGTTACAGCGGACGGAAAGACGACGGAGCACAAGACACTGAAAAGAACTGTAGGGGATGCCCTTGCCGAAGAGGGCATACAGGTAGGCGAGCGTGATATTGTAACCCCTTCCCTTGATTCAAAGATGGGAGACAATGTAAACATCGTGGTTCAGAGAGTAACCGTCAGGGAGGAGGTTAAGGAAGAGACAGTGGCCTTTAAAACCCTTGAAAAGGATGACAGCTCTCTCGATGAGGGGACCAGCAAGGTTATTACCGAGGGAAAGGACGGAACAGATAAGGTTACATACGAGGTTACATATATAGACGGAGTAGAGGCCTCAAGGAAGGAGGTCTCAAGGGAAACGGTTACAGCGGCAGTGGATAAGGTGGTTGCCAACGGAACGAGAATCACCTTTAACGGCACCTCCTACAGCAGAAAGCTTGTGGTAAAGGCCTACGCCTACACAGGGGGCGGAAGAACAGCCATGGGAACCAGAGCCAGAGTAGGCGAAATCGCTGTGGATCCTTCCGTTATACCGCTGGGATCAACTGTTTATATAGAAGGCGTCGGAGCCAGGAGGGCGGAAGACACCGGAGGAAATATAAAGGGAAATACCATAGATATTTACATGAATACAGAGAGCCAGTGCAGAAGCTGGGGCGTAAGATACGTAACCGTATATATAAAATAAAATGAGAAGACTCCATGAAGGCGTGTGCCTCATGGAGTCGTTTGTTTTATGATAGAAGCTCCTTTAATGCTTCGCTGAAGGCCAGGGCCTTCTCCTCAGAGGGAAATACGGCTCTGGCCGATACCCTGCTGCCGCCGCCTTTGCCGCTCCATTTTGGGGCGTACTCCTTAACAAGACTGCCGCAGTCGCAGAAGACGCCGTCGGAAGCGAGAATGCAGGCCTTGTCTTTTTCTGAAAAGAGAATAATCAGCAGGGGAGCCTTCCCCATGTAATGCTTTGACATATCACCGAGAGCCTCGGCGGAAAGACAGTCTGAGGAATAAAAGAGAACACTGAGGTCCGAGTCTTCGATTAAACTGTCTATGCGGGAGCATTCGCCGGCTGTGAAGGCCTTTTTTATATGGTAAAGCTCGTCCTTTAAGTCGGAAAGCTTCTTTTCCCGGGCATCGAGTTTTGAGGCGAGGTTTCCGGCTGAAGCGGAATACCTTTGTGAGAGGGAGGAAATAAGCTCGTGCTTTTCATCGTAGTCCTTAAGGGCTCTTTCCCCTGCCTCAAAGTATATTCTGAACATACCCTTATATCTCTCCACCTTATATATTTTAATAAGGCCCACCTGTCCCGCGGATGAAGGATGGGTTCCGCAGCAGGCGACGCAGTCGGCGGCGTTTTCCCTTGATCCCACAGATACGATGGTTATATCCTCCTCAAGAGCAAGGGCTTTTCTCAGAGGCATTTTTTCAGCCTCCTCCCTTGAATCGAAGTGAGTTACCGTTACGGGAGCGTCCGACCATATTACTCTGTTGGCGGCCAGCTCGGCTTCAAGAGCTGTTTCCCGGGTGATTTCCGTAACGGCCGGATCCTCCTCAAGACTTATGTCTATTGTCATGTAATCGCCGCCCATATGAAAGCCGCGGTTTATCCCTCCGCACAGGCTGTAAAAAATTCCGGACAGAATATGCTCCCCGCAGTGGCGCTGCATATTATCGAAGCGCCTTTCCCAGTCAAGGGAGCAGTGAAAGGAAGCTCCCGGGCGGGGAACGGGCTCATCTCCTTTTTCTATGGTGTGGTAAACCTCTCCCTTTTCTTCCTGTACGTCAGTTACCCTGTAGGGACCAATAAAGCCTGTGTCGCAGCTCTGACCTCCTCCCTCAGGGAAAAAGGCTGTACGGTCAAGGGTTATGAGAAGACGGCTGTCATCTTCCTCCAGGGGCTTTACGGAGGTGACAGCTCCGGTCCATTCTTTTATATAAGTGTCGTTTTTGTATAATTTTGCTGTATCCATAGCTCTTCGCTCCTGTAAAAAATAGCAAATATATTAATAAAAGTTTAAACATAAAGTGCAAAAAAGTCAAACTAAACACTGTTAAATTTTATAAAAATGTTCTATAATGTAAAATATCTAACTAATTTGCTGTTCATATTTAACCTTTTGCCTATATAAAATTCAGTGACTGAAGGCGGGAGGTAAAAATATGAAAAGAAGAGCAGTGATTTTTACGGCAGCAGCGGCAGCGGTGTTTTCCTTCTGTGCTTTTCATTATGAAAACGCGGCTGTTTTTGTAGGACATATAACGGGAAAGCCCTCTGTGGTTCTGGACCCGGGACACGGAGGCATAGACGGCGGCGCTCTCAGCAGCGACGGCACCAGCGAAAAGAATATAAATTTAAATATAGCCATGCTTCTCAGAGAAAGGCTGAAAAAAGAAGGAATTACCGTAATAATGACCAGGACAGAGGACAGGGGGCTTTACGGCGGCAATGAGGAAGGAGCCATAAGGAGTCTTAAGACCAGGGATATGAAGGAAAGAAGAGCTGTAATCGACAGCTCGGAGTGCGATCTGGCGGTGAGCATACATCTTAACAGCTTTACTCAGGACGAAACAGTAAAAGGAGCGCAGGTGTTTTACAGCGGCGGAGGCGGCAATACGGTGGCGAAGAAAAGCAGAAATGCCGCGGAGCTTCTTCAGAACAAGCTCAACCGGAATATAAACGAAGATAAAAAGAGAAGCGAGTTGGAGAAAAACGATGTCTTCCTTCTGCAGGATCCGGTCTGCCCTACCGTAATAGTTGAATGCGGTTTTCTTTCAAATCCCCGGGAGGCGGAAAGGCTTAAAAGGAGAAGCTATCAGAAAAAAATATCAACCTCTCTGGCGGAAGGTATAAGTGAATATATATGTAAAAATTCCGTAAAGGACTGTAAAAACACGGTTTCCGAGGATAGAAGGCAAAAGGTGAAATAAGAGACGAACAACCTGTGGATAAC
>DVMP01000060.1 GCA_018714925.1 Candidatus Allocopromorpha excrementigallinarum | reverse complement strand
ATAAAAGGCCCTTTGGACATTTTCAGGGACCCGCAGCTTCTTTTTTGGAAGTATGCCGGACTTTTCTACCGCAACTATTCCGAAAATTTCCTTGGGAGGGAGAAATCTTGCACTTATTCATGTACATGATATGACCCCACAGGTGATTTCTACCTGATTTAAATTATGAAAGCTCAGATAGGGAGAAACATTTCTATTTTATAGGATGTATGTAAAAAATACTGCTTTTGCAATTTAAAGCGATAAATTTTTCTCCCTGGAGCTGATTTTTTCGGAATAGTTGCGGTAGAAAAAGAAGGCCGCGCCCTTTTGTAACAGGACAAACCTCGGAAATTTCTCCCTCTGACACGCCTTTATAATGAAAAAAAGGGAGAAATCATTTTTCTCTGTTAATCCGGTACTCATAGACAATGGACCGATTGCCGGAGTCATCCTTAAAAGGGTATTCCGCGATCTTTGTAAATCCGCGCTTTTCGTAAAATTCCCATGAGGCCAGGGAATTTGTAAACAACCGTATTAAATCCGCGCCGTCTGCCTCAGCCCTGCGCAGAAACTCTGTGAGCAGAGCCGTTCCCAGACCTTTCCTGTAAGCCTTTTTAGAGGACAGGGCGACAAGCTCCAGATCGCATTTTCCAAAGGCGCTGCTGTCTCTCTCCTGCAGCTGCCGGAAAAAACCGTCAAATTCTTTTTGGAAAGACTCCGAGAGCTTATACCTTTTCAGATAAAATTTCAGAAACATTTTGCACCAGAGAAAATAATGCTTCTTTGTTTCATATCTGCCGGCCAGTGATGTACTGAAATTTTTGCTGTACTTGCCGCAGATAAAGCCTGTCACCTTACGCTCATCAGTTTCTGCGACATAAGTAAAGTTGCTTTTTTCAATTATAATCTGCGTGTAGTCCCGCAGGAAAGACTTGTCGTTTTCGTCAACAGGCGCCGTAAAAAAGCCTTCATAGAAGCATTCCCCGCAGGCGGCGAGATCCTTTTCTGAGTATGGACGAACGGAAAACACTAAATCACACTCCTTTCCATTATATGTCACCACATATCCTTATATAGTCAGCTGTTATATAGTTAGACATTACTAACCAAAATCATTGTACCATTTCCTCAAAGGGATGGCAATATTCGCGGAGACATTTTGCCGCTGCCGGGTCAGTCGCCGACAAAGGCCGCGCCCGCCGCCTGAGCGCAAGAGAATCCTTGACAAGTTTCAGGTAATGAGAATATAATGGTCTCATAGATTAATAAGGGGAGCTTGCGGAGCAGGCTGAGAGGAAGCGGAAGCTTCGACCCGTGAACCTGATGTGGATAATGCCAACGTAGGGATATAAATCTGTAAATAACATATTTGCTTTATATGTCATTTCAGCAGCGCGTATACCCCTGGTATACGCGCTTTTTACCTTTATCCACTATCCACTGAAACCAATGAACGGAGGTAAGGATGAATTACACAACACAAATGGACGCCGCCAGAAAGGGCATAGTGACGCCTCAGATGAAGAGGGTAGCTGAAAAGGAAGGAATGCCGGAGGACAGGCTGCGACAGCTTGTAGCGGAGGGCAAGGTAGTAATATGCGCCAATAAAAAGCATAAGTGCCTTGATCCGGAGGGAATAGGCAGTATGCTAAGGACCAAGATAAACGTAAACCTGGGAGTTTCAAGGGACTGCAAGGATTATGACGTTGAAATGAAAAAGGTTATGGAAGCGGTAAAAATGGGAGCCGAGTCCATTATGGACCTGTCAAGCCACGGAAACACCCAGCCCTTCAGACAGAAGCTGACAGCCGAGTGTCCCGTTATAATAGGAACCGTTCCCGTATACGACAGCGTAATACATTATCAGAGAGATCTCGCCACACTGACCGCCAGGGATTTTATAGACGTTATAAGGCTTCACGCCGAAGACGGAGTGGATTTTGTAACCCTTCACTGCGGAATTACAAGGAAGACCATAGATCAGATCAAGAAGCACAAGAGGATGACCAATATAGTCAGCAGAGGAGGAAGCCTGGTATTTGCCTGGATGTCCATGACAGGAGAGGAAAATCCTTTTTACGAGTACTTCGACGATATTCTCGATATATGCGAGGAGCACGACGTGGCCATATCCCTGGGAGACGCCTGCAGGCCGGGCTGCCTTGCCGACGCTACAGACGTTTGCCAGATAGAGGAACTTGTGCGCCTGGGAGAGCTTACAAAGAGAGCGTGGGATCATAACGTGCAGGTAATGGTGGAAGGTCCGGGACACGTTCCTCTTGATCAGGTGGCCGCCAATATGAAGGTGCAGCAGACCATATGCATGGGAGCTCCTTTCTATGTGCTGGGGCCTCTCGTGACAGATATAGCCATGGGATATGATCATATAACCGCGGCCATAGGAGGAGCCGTAGCGGCTATGAACGGAGCCGCCTTCCTGTGCTACGTTACACCTGCCGAGCATCTGGCTCTTCCCAATGTAGACGACGTGAAGCAGGGAATAATCGCCTCAAAGATAGCGGCTCACGCCGCTGACATAGCCAAGGGAGTACCGGGGGCAAGGGACATTGACGACAGAATGAGCGAAGCCAGAAGAAATCTGGACTGGGAAGCCCAGTTTGAATGCGCCCTTGATCCGGAGACGGCGAGAGCCGTAAGAGACAGCAGGAGTCCTGAAGAGGACCACGAGGAGACCTGCAGCATGTGCGGAAAGTTCTGCGCTGTCCGCAGCATGAACAAAGCTCTCTCGGGAGAGTATATAGACATACTTTAAAAAGCGGAGAACCGCCGATGAAAAGCCGGCCCCGGAACACAGCAGCGTTCCGGGGCCTTATTTAACATTTTTTGAACAAATTCAAAACCGGCTCTTGATGACAGGAAAAGCCCTTTCCGATATAGTTGTTTAAGGAATAAATACGATTACGTGGAAGAAAGCTTCCGCGGGAAGGGGAAAGAGTTCATGAAGAAAATAAAGGCAAGAATCGCGGCCTCAGCCGCGGCGGTCCTCCTGGCTCTGACCATAGTGCCTTCAGCGGCAGAGGCGGAGACCAAAGAGGGGACACCCTATAATTCTCAGGGAGAATATGATGTGTCGGTGCCTCACGTTACGGTAAATCAGGTATACGGAGGAAGCAGTGACGGAGCCGCCAGCCACAGCTTTATAGAGCTTTACAACGAAACGGACAGCCAAATAGATCTTGAAGGCTGGTATGTCGCCTGCAGGTCCGGAGAAGACGGAGGAGACAGCCGGTGGGAGCTCCTTGAGCTTACAGGTACAATAGAGGCGGAAGGATATTATCTCATAAGATGCGCCTCCACCTCGGGAACAGATTACCCGGTGCCTCAGGGCCATCAGGAGTGGAATAAGCAGCTTCACAACAAAGGACTGTCAGTAGCCCTTTTCAGCGGAGAGGTCTCCCTTGACGAAAGCTTTTCCGGCGATATGATAAGCGGTGAAAACAGCGGCGGCAGACCTGAAACCTACGTGGACATGCTGGCTGTACAGGGAAACGATAATGAGCCTGAACAGGCTCCGCCCGCATGGGAAACAGGCTACGCCCCTGAGCAGTCCAAGAAAAGAGCCGTAAGAAGAACAGCTGACACCGACAATAACGCTCAGGACATAGAGGTTATAGACTATTCCGAACCGGTGGAAGAGGGAAAAGGCCCTCACGGACCTGAAGGCGAAGGCGAGGATCAGGAGCAGACCCCTCCTAAGGGCGTGTTGGAGCAATCGCCTAACTTGCTTTTTCTAGCTGAGTTTTATAGATAAAATTGAATAATGTCCCAGTACCTCAGTAGGATAGAGGGTCCGCCTCCTAAGCGGAACGTCGCAGGTTCGACTCCTGTCTGGGACGCCAGAAAATCCGCTGTAAGCCTTTATTTTTAAGGGTTTACAGCTTTTTTGTTGCGAACACCCTCTACAAACTATTAAGTAAGTTAGTAGCTTTTTATTTATATAGAAATTCGATTTTTTTTAGGACTGTTTTGGTAGTATGGCTTGCTAACACTTTTTTATTTCTGATGAAAAATCGCTGATTTTCTTTAATTTTGCTAACACTTTTTGAAATTAGCTATTTGATTGATTTTGAAGTGTTTGCTTCAAGAGTTGCTCTTTCATCTCTGGCGACAGGGATTTTAGAAGCTCCAGCAACATCATATCGCTGTCACTGACACTCGTTTTTGTCTCGGGTTT
>DVMP01000059.1 GCA_018714925.1 Candidatus Allocopromorpha excrementigallinarum | reverse complement strand
ATATCAGTTTCTGCGTTCAATAAACATTCCCTGTGTCAGAACCACCGCGCCTCAAAGCACCATACTGCTGGCCTATCATCAGATAGAGAAGAAGTACATTGAAAGCTACAACAGGAATAAAGAAACTGTAGTAATAGACATAAAGGTGGACTTTCCAAAAGCATACGAGGGAGACGGATACAGGCAGTATTTCCAGGTGTGCAATAAAAACAAGGCGGCTGAAACCATCTATCTTTTCGCTGCCAAGATAGACGCGGCCATAGTTGAGGCCTTTAACGACCGGTTTCTTATTTTTACAACCAATGAGAGCCTTAAAAAGGAAACGGGAGAGTCTTTTGATAAGCTGTATCTTTTTGACCAGGTTCGAGATGTAAACATAAAAAATATACATATAGGCATAGGATACGGAGACACCATGGCTGAAGCCCAGGATAACGCGGAGACAGGCAGGGTGGAAGCGGAAAAGGTGGGAGAGAATACGGCCTTCATAGTTTCGGGAAAGGGAAAGATGAGCGCCAGAATCAAGCTGACCAGAGCGGAAAAGGGCGGAACGGAGAGTATGCAGGAGGACTTTATGTATAAGCTCAGCAAGGATACGGGCATAAGCACAGCTTCTCTTTGGAAAATATACAGAGGGGTAAAGTATTTTAACGGACGTGATATAACGTCAAAGGGGCTGGCTACAGTATGTGAAATGAGCAAGAGAAACATGGACAGGCTTATACTGAAGCTGGAAAAAGCAGGAGCCTGCGAGGTAGTGGGGGAGCGAGTGGAAGGAAAGACAGGAAGGCCCACCAGGATAATCAGATTTTTAAATTTTTAGGGAAGGCAGGAGAGACAGAAATGGAAAGTTTTCAGGCTGCTTTACAGACGGTGCTTCCCATGTTCGTTTTCATGGCGGCAGGCTGCGGGATTCCTTACTAAGCTTACGGGGCTGCATCTTCCCTATATGGCGGAGGAAATGATAACAGATCTGAGCAGATGCGGTACGCCTGTAGCTCTTATAGCAATGGGAGGGCTTTTTAAATTCAGTATAATAAAAAAGAATTTAAAAGCGCTGACAGCGGGAGTCTCCTTCAGGCTTATTGTGATTCCCGCCCTTATGATTACAGCCTCCATTGCCTTCGGGTTCAGGGGAAAGGCGCTGACAGGGCTCATGTGTCTTTTCGCGGCGCCATGTGCCGTAAGCTCCTTTAACCTTGCTGTTATAATGGATTCCGACAGAGATCTTACGGCGCAGCTGGTGGTTTTCACATCTCTTTTTTCCCTGGGAACATTGTTTTTCTGGATCTGTCTACTGCGGGGAGCGGAATTTATATGAGCGCTTTAAGAAGCTTAAAGACAAATGTGTCGCTTTTTATGGTATAATAGAGACAGCTTTCTGCCCCTTAAAGACACGGAGGCGGATAATATACTGTTTTAGGAAGTGACATTGATGAAGAAAGCTTATTTTTTTGTAGTACTGACAGCCTTCCTCTTCGGCACCATGGAGGTGGCGTGCAAGGTTGCGGGCAATGATCTCGATCCCTTTCAGCTTACGTTTATAAGGTTTGCCATAGGCGGGCTGATGCTTCTGCCCTTTGCCGTGGCAGAGCTTAAGAAAAACCATATAAGGCTGTCCATTAGAGACATAATGGTCCTGGCGGGAGTGGGAACTCTGGGAATTCCTCTCAGCATGGTTTTTTTTCAGGTGGGAGTTATTAATTCCAACGCCTCGACGGCATCTGTGCTTATTTCCATAAATCCCATGTTCACAATGGTGTTTGCTCATATGTTCACAGAGGAGAAGCTCAAAAAGCACAGCGTAGCAGTTCTGGCGGTGGCTCTGCTGGGGCTTGTGTTCATGATAAGGCCCTGGAGTCTGCAGGAAGGAAATACGGTGCTGGGCATAGTGTCAATGCTGCTTGCGTCTCTGTTTTTCGGAATGTATACTGTGGCAGGTAAGGTGAGCGTGCAGAAAATGGGAATAATGGCCCAGACCAGCATAAGCTTCATACTGGGTTCACTTATACTGCTTATAATGATACTTATAATGGGAAGACCTGTAACTGCCGGCGTGGCAGACAATCTGCCCCTGGTCCTTTACGTAGGAATTTTTGTAACGGGGCTGGGATATTTTTCATATTTTATGGCAATAAAACTTTCAGACGCCGCTACAGGCTCCTTCGCCTTTTTTCTCAAGCCGGCCATAGCTCCCCTTATGGCGGTTATCTTCCTCAGGGAGACAATACTGTGGAATACATATGTGGGCATAGGACTTATACTGGCGGCATCATACATGAATATAAGATATCAGAGGAAGGAAAATGAGATTAAAGAAAAACTTGAAAATACATGATATTGAAGAGACCTTTAAGGACAGGCCCGCGGGCACGGAGGAGGGCTTCAGGTTTTTTTCCGTACTGGTGCCCGTGGTGGAAAGACAGGGGAGGCTCTACCTCATGTACGAGCTTCGGGCAAAGCACATGAGCAGACAGCCGGGAGAAATATGCTTTCCGGGGGGAGAAATGGAAGGCAGGGAATCGCCTGAGGAGTGCGCTTTGCGGGAAACCCGGGAGGAGGTAGGCATAGCTCCGGAAAAGATCAGAATAATAAACAGACTGGATACAATTTACACATACAGCAACTTCGCCATGTACTGCTGTCTGGGAGTAATGGAGGAGACAGCGCTGGAGGAGATAAGACTTAATCCCGACGAGGTGGAGGAGATTTTTTTCATTTCTCTGGATGAGCTTATGGAGACGGATCCCGAAATATACAATACCGAGGTAATTCCACGTATACCGGGAGACTTTCCCTATGAAAAGGTGACGGGAGGAAAGCCCTACAACTGGAGAAGGGGAAGAGCCATAGTACCGGTATACGATATAGACGGCAGAATAATATGGGGGCTTACTGCCAGGATAACAAGGAGATTTCTTGAGGCTTTAAAGGAAAAGGAGGAAAATAATGTTTAAAATAGGACTGTGCCAGATAAAGGGTTCCTTTGACAAAAACGAAAGCATGGCCAACGCCGAAGCTCACGTAAAGGAAGCGGCGGCGGAGGGAGCGGAGATCATATCCCTTCCGGAAATGTGGAACTGCCCTTATTCAAACGACTATTTCGCTCAGTACGCGGAAAGAGAGGACGGAAAGACAGTGGAGTTTCTCTCAAGGCTTGCCGCTTATCTGGGAGTATATCTTATAGGAGGCTCCATCCCTGAGGAGGACGGAGGCAGAATATACAATACATCCTTTTCCTTTGACAGAAGAGGAAATATAATAGGAAAGCACAGGAAGGTCCATCTCTTTGACATAGACGTTAAGGATGGAATCAGGTTTATGGAGTCGGAGACCCTGACGGCGGGAGAAGAAATGACTGTGATAGATACTGAGTTCTGCAAGGTAGGAGTGGCCATATGCTATGACGTGAGATTCCCCGAGTGGTTCAGAAAGATGGCTTTGGCGGGAGCGAAGCTCATAGTTCTGCCGGCGGCCTTTAACATGACTACGGGACCGGCTCACTGGGATCTTACCATGAGAGCCAGGGCTCTTGACAACCAGGTTTATTTCGCGGCCAACTCTCCGGCGAGAGATGAAACAGGCCCTTATGTGGCCTACGGAGGGTCATGTATAGCGAGCCCGTGGGGTGACTTTATCGCTCACGGAGATGAAAAGGAGCAGATAATATACGGAGATATTGATCTGGATTACGAGATGTCCGTAAGAGAACAGCTCCCGCTGCTGAAGCACAGAAGACCGGAGCTTTACTAGGAAGGAGCGTTATATAATGAAGAAATTTACAGTGATGATCATAGCGGCGCTTATGATAGCAGGGCTTTCGGCGTGCGGTACTCCCGATCAGGAGCAGCCTGAGGAGCAGGTGGATTATGAGATAGCTCTTGTTACGGACTCGGGCCTGCTTATGGACGGAGGCTACAGTGAAATAGCCTGGAACGCCATAAGCGAATTCGGCGCTTCCGAGGGAATTTCCCATAAATACTACAAGGCCGCGGAAGCCTCCTCCGACGCTTATAAAACAGCCATTGACACGGCTGTTTCAAAGGGGGCGAAGGTTATAGTGGCTGACGGCAATTCCTTTGAAAATATAGTGTATGAGGCTCAGAACCAGTATCCTGACGTGAAATTTATACTTATAGACGCAGAGCCTGCCGACGCGGAAACAGGCGAAGGAGACATCGGGGAAAATACCATGTCCATAATGTTTGCCTCCGAAGAGGCGGGGTATCTGGCAGGCTACTGTGCCGTAGAGGAAGGCATGACAAATTTGGGCTTTATGGGAGGCAGCAGAACGCCGGTAATAATGGATTACGGCTACGGCTTCCTTCAGGGGGCTGACAGGGCAGCCAGGGAGAGAGGAGCCGCGGTAACCGTGGATTACAGCTACTGTGCCAGCGATGAGGAAAGGGAAAGCGTCCTTGAAAAGGCCTCAGCTCTTTACAGCTCAGGCGAGGAGGTCATATTCGCCTGCGGGAAAAACGTAGAGCAGCCGGTTATAGAGGCCTCAGAGCTTACAGGCAGAAAGGTAATAGCCTATGAAACCGATAAAAGTCAGATGTCGGATACGGTTATGACCTCCGCAGTGAAGGATATAGGAACAGCCATAGAAAACGCCCTCGAAATGTATCTGGATGACGAATTTCCCGGCGGCGAGGTAATATACTATAACGCCTCCAATGACGGGATACGGCTGGAAATGGAAAACGGCAGATTTGAAAATCTCGATGAGTCACAGTACGAGTCAGTGTATGAGCAGCTTAAGGACGGTGAGATAACAGTTAAAAAATACGATTCGGGGGATATACAGTCTCTGGGACTCACGAATCTGACGATAAATGAAGGACAGTAAAAAAGAAGGGACGCTC
>DVMP01000004.1 GCA_018714925.1 Candidatus Allocopromorpha excrementigallinarum | reverse complement strand
TCTCCTGTTTCCGAAATGTTTTTTCTGAACTCTCCCCTGAATTTCCAGCAGTATCCCAGTCTGAAGCTCATAAGACAGAGCTCCGTAAAGCTTTTCATCAGACCGACCATCATTATGGTAAAGTGGCCTGTAAGTCCCAGAGCCGCAAGTCCCGCTATCTGGACGAGAGCCGCCGATATAGTCGTTTTGGTGTTTTCCTTAACCTTTCCTATGGCCCCCAGAACCGGCCAGCCGAAAAGCATGGCAGGAAAGCTGAAGAAAAGCACAGGTACGAGACATCTCATTACCGGCGCGGCGGCCGCGTATTTCTGTCCTCCCGCTATGGTAAGTATAGGCTCTGTAAATATAAGGACTATGAGACAGCCTGCTATTACTACAGGCATAAACACCTTTATTATCCTCATTACAATGGAAATATCCCTGGTCTTTATCATCTGAGGATATATACCGTTGTTTATAGGAGTATACATGGCTCTCACAGCCGATACCAGCTGCAGGCATACCGCCCAGTAGGCCACATCCGCTTCATTCATGAACATGCCCACAAGTATGGTGTTGAGAGCGCCGAATACAGTTGTCGAAGCCTCGGAGACAAAATAAATGCCCGAAATTTTAAGAGCTCTCCAGCTCCCCTCAAGCTTTTGGACAAAGCGAATTTTTATTCCCAGCTTTTTTACTTCTATTAACGTCAGAAGCACCGCCACCAGGGAGCTTAAAATATCAAGGGCGGGAATCCAGAGTATATCTCCGTCTCCCTTGACAAGAACCAGCGTAAGGCCTACGGATATGGTCTTCATTATCACATACCTTACGGTGATAATGTGCATCAGCTCAAGACCCCTGAAAAGGAATTCCAGAAGAAGGGTTGACAAGGCGATAGGGATAAACGCCAGCACAGTATATATGAGATTTTCTCTCAAAATATCTATGAAAAAGGCTGCTGTCATTATAACCGTAAAGGCCGCCAGAGACAGCATCCCCTTGGCCATCACTACGTTTCCCGTTATTATTCCCACCTTTTCCATGCTTTCCCTTGCTTCCGTAACAGCCTTCACTCCTGAGAGCATGAAACCGAAATCAACTATCAGCTGGGCATACACCATGGTTGCCTTTACATATGAGACCACACCATAACAATCCACTGACAACACTCTTGTAAGGTACGGAAGTGTTATCAGTGGAAACACAAGCTTGGCTATATTCATAATGTAAAGCATGCTTACATTGAAAGCTATGCCCTTTCTCTGTTTCTTCATGTATCTGCATGTCCTTAAAAGGTACTGTATCAAATATTGATTATACCATTTAGCCGGGACAAAGGCAATCTTTGACTCTTAACTCATGCCATCGGATAAGGTCCGGATACTTTTTCTACTTCAACTATTCCGATAATTCATTAAAGAAAAAAACTCTGCTTAAAAAATCCATGGGACTTTATTCCCTTCTCCCTCTAGGGTATAATGTTCCCCGGAGGTGCATTTAATATGGAAAACTTAAGCTATATAAAATGGGAAACCATATTCGATTTTATGACAGACGCTTTTAAGGCCGCGGGTGTTCCCGGCGAGGATGCCCTGATATGCGCCGATGTTCTCTGTGAAAGCGACCGGCGTGGAATAGAAAGTCACGGCTGTAACAGGTTCAAGCCCATCTATATAGACAGGATAAACGATGGTATTTTAAATCCTGTCACCAACTATGAGGTTCTCAAGGAAACCCCGACAACACTGGTTGTTGATGCCCATGACGGTATGGGAATGGTAGCTTCTCACAGGGCCATGAAAACTCTCATTAAAAAATCGAAAAAATACGGAATGGCAATGGCAGCCATAAGAAATTCCAGCCATTACGGTATTGCCGGATACTGGGCATCCATGGCTGTAAAAGAAAACATGCTGTGTATAACTGGAACTAACGCCCGTCCATCCATCGCTCCTACATTCGGAGTGGACAATATGCTTGGCACCAATCCTCTCACTATTGGCTTTCCAACAGACGAGGAGTTTCCTTTTATGCTGGACTGTGCTACCTCCATATCCCAGAGGGGAAAAATCGAATATTTTGCCAGGAACAATATGCCTACTCCGGAAGGCGTTGTCATAGGAAACGACGGAAAATCTCTGACTGACAGTAAAGAGATCCTTCAGGATCTCATTTCCGGAGACGCCGCTTTTGCTCCCCTTGGAGGTATAGGCGAATCCACCGGCGGTTATAAAGGATACGGATATTCCGTTGTTGTCGAAATACTTTCCGCTGCTCTCCAGGCCGGCAGCTATATGAAAATGCTCACAGGTATGGACAGCAGCGGCAATAAGCAGCCTTATCATCTCGGACACTTTTTTATAGTAATAGACCCTGAAGCTTTTCTCGGCTCGGATTCCTTCAAAAAAACATGCGGCGATATCCTACGAAGCCTGCGGGCTTCTGAAAAAGCTCCCGGCCATGATCACATTTACACAGCGGGAGAAAAGGAATATCTATGCTGGCTTAAAAGAAAAGACACGGGAGTTCCCGTAAATCAATCTGTACAAAAAGACCTCCTTGCTGTCCGTGATATGTACGGCCTTGACTACACATTTGATTTTGAATAGCCCTCACACCTTCTCAATCCTTCCCACGGAAACCTCGTAGGCTGTCTTTGTTACAAGGTATCCCTCGTCGGTAAATTTTCTGTAGTCGCGGCTCTGAATCCTGCCTTCCGCCGACACCTTGTCTCCCACCCGGAGGGTTTCGGCGTAGACGGCGTTTCGTCCCCAGGCTATGGAGGGTATGTAGTCGGACTTGTTGTACATTCTGTTTACAGCTATCATAAGATCGCAGATCTCACGGCCGAGAGGAGAGGTGCGCCTTACGGGATCCTTGCATATGAAGCCCTCCATTGATATGCGGTTTTCGTATGTAAAGTCATCACCGCTTCTGTATTCCATCTCCCTGGCAAAGACAGTCACCTCAAGTCTGCTTCTTCCATCCACCTCTCTGTTGTAGGTTCTCACCTGCCCGTGTATTTCAATAAGCTCTCCCTCTCTGGGGGAGCGTCCTCCAAGAATCTTTTCAGAGACGATGAGGCGTATCCTGTCCTCATAGCCGCTTCTTCTGAAAATACCTATTACTATGAGATAAAAGGCCTCGCCGTATGTTTTATGATTAAAAACAGGCCCCGAAAGAACTCTTCCAGACAGATGGGCCGCGTTTCCTTCTACGATACATTCCATTAAAAAATCCCCCTCCAGGTTATATTTCCGTAAAATATATGCTCCTTTACAGGGGAATTATGCTTACAATATTGAGTTTAAGCCCTTCTCTACGGAATCTCTCAGAGCGAAACGGGAAAAACACATTCCCGTACTCTTTCCTTAAAGCTCCAGCCTCATTACCTCCGGATGGCAGTCAACTCCGTACTGAGGACATGTGAGACATTCGAAAAAGTTGGGCGCATCCTTTCTTTCCACGGTGACAAAGCCGTTCTTTCTGAAAAATCCGGGAGCCCTTGCCACGAGAAATATCCGCTTTCCGCCGCGGGACCTCGCTTCCTCTATTCCCTTTTCAAGAAGAGTCTGTCCGAGCTTTGCCTTTCTGTATTCAGGGTCAACGGCTATTCCGTCCACTATAAACTCTCCCTGGCGTCTGGCAAGAACAAAGCCGCCTATAAGTCTTCCCTTTTCATTCTCACCGCCTGTCTCTTCCTCTCTCACATCCCAGCATTTAACTATGTCCGTAGGCACAGGCTCATCCTCTGAGAACTCCAGATCGTTTTCTATAAAAAAGGGAACCAGGCTTTCGTAGTCTTCAGTCTCTCTTATTTTAAAATCCTTCATTTTTCTCCTCCCTTATCAGTCGTAATGCCATGTATCCTTTGAAACGAATACCTTCAGCCTCTCGTTGAGCACGCTGAAGTGAAGAGGCAGCTTTTCTCCGTGCTCTCCGTCTATATCGGTGCTTATGTCCTCAGGAGATTCTATGGTAAGCCTGTCTGTCTGGAAATACAGCACGTTCCTGTTGTTGGGGTGCTTTCCGTTTACCACCTCAAAGAGAAGAGGGGCAAGCTCCACTATAGGCATTTTCCTGAAGGCGATTACATCCAGCTTTCCGTCGTTCATGGATGACTGAGGAGAAAGCTTCCTGAAGCCTCCCGCCGACTCTCCGTTCATTACCACCATGAAATATATTTCCTCCTCGTAAACCTTATCAGGTGTTGTGAGGGTAACGGGAAGCGCCCTTATCTGAGGAATTTCCGTCAGTGCCTTGAGATAATAGGCTACAACTCCTATGGCGTTTTTAAGGTTCGGGTCCGTCTTCTGACTTACGTCAATAAGGGCTCCCATTGCTGCCACATTTATAAAGTTCCTGTCGTTTACCACTCCCACGTCAACCTTTGTCATCTTGTCGCCGAGAGCTATGTCCAGAAGGTGGTCCATATCGTTTGGCAGCTCGAAGTAGTAAGCGAAATCATTGGCTGTTCCCGCCGGAAATATGGCCAGAGGCAGATCTATGTTGTGCTTTATCATGGCGTTGACGCAGATGTTTATGGTGCCGTCTCCGCCCGCGGCTATTATTCTGCTGTATTCTCTCTGGTCTATTTCCTCCAGTATTTCATCTATAACAATACCCTTTGCCGCCCTTACAGGTATAATGTGATACCCCGCGTCCTGGCATCTTTCAACAATATAATCAAGATTGTTCTTAAAGATGCCGCTTCCTGAGTAGGCATTGTAATAGAGCAGTATCTTATTGGCTTTTTTCTCCATGTTCATTTCTCAATCTCCTCCTCACATTTCCTATGAGATAAAGAGACCCTGAAAAGACCACGAGATCGTAATCCTTCCACAGGCTCTCAGCAATCCTAAGACATTCTTTTTCCTTCGCTGACGCTACAGGCTCAATTCCCTTTAAACGCAGCAGATCCGCCAGCTTCCCGGCCTCCAGCCTTCTCGGACTGTCTGGCTCCGTAGCTATAATATCCTTTGTGATCTCCGTCATATGGTCCAGCATCCTGTCCGCCTGCTTCTCGGCCAGCACTCCCGCCACAAGAAGTATTCTTTTTCCGGAAAAATACCTGAGAACCGTCTCCTTTAAGGCTTCAGCCGCGGCCTCGTTATGGGCTCCGTCTATCAGGATCGCCGGCCTGCCGTCATTTCCATCTGAAATCATCTCAAAGCGTCCCGGCTGCCTGGCCTCCTTAAGGCCTCTGTAGAGCTTTTCCCTGTCCACCTTTATTTTCCCGGTTCTTCTGAGAATCTCAAGGGTAGCCAGAGCTGTCCGCAGATTTCCTGCCTGATGGCATCCCGCCATGGAAATCTCCACGTCGCTGTAGTCCTTTTCAAAGAGCTCCATGGTTACCTTCTGGGAGAAAATACTGTCCTCCCTTATACTGAAGGGGATGCGTGAAACATCGTAGAGTCTGCTACCCATTTCATAGGCTTTTTTCGCTATAGCCCGGGCGGCCTCAGGGTTTTCTGCCGCCGATACCACGGGACAGCCCGGCTTTATTATTCCCGCCTTTTCCCCGGCGATCTCCCTGAGGGTGTTTCCCAGTCTGTCTGTATGATCGTATGAAATTGAAGTTATCACGGAAGCAAGAGGCTTTTCAACGACGTTTGTGGAGTCGCCTCTTCCGCCAAGACCCACCTCCAGCACGGCTATATCCACTTTCTTTTCTCTGAAATACAGAAAGGCCGCGGCTGTCACTACCTCAAATTCCGTGGGAGGCTGACAGCCCTCCTCTTCCATTTCCTCTGCCGCCGCCAGGACACGCGAACCGCAGACTTCCAGATCACCGTCTGTTATGTCCTCTCCATCCATGCTTATGCGCTCGTTAAATCTTTCGAGAAAAGGCGATGTGTAAAGGCCTGTTCTGTACCCGCACGCGCTTAAAGCGCTCTGGATAAACCTGCAGACAGATCCCTTGCCGTTGGTACCGGCCACATGTATTACCGAAAGCTCCTTATGAGGATCCCCCAGCTTTTTTAAAAGATTCTCCATCCTCTCCAGGCCCAGTATACTGCCGAACCTGTTGTATCTGCCTATTCTTTCCAGTATATCTGTCGTCTCTGTCACTGCTTTTTCACTTTCTTTTCAACGTATGCCAGCCTCTCTGCGACCTTAGCCAGCATCTCCTTATATTTGGCCTGCTTTTCTCTTTCCTCTTCCACAACTCTTTCAGGGGCCTTGCTTATGAAGCCCTGGTTGGAAAGCTTTCCTTCAACTCTTTTCACTTCCCCTTCCAGCTTCTTCTTTTCCTTTGTCAGTCGCTCAAGCTCAGCCTCGTAATCCATTATATCGTCAAGAGGGATGAATACCTCAGCTCCCGATACTACCGCTGACATAACCTCCTCGGGAACCTGTGACTTGTCATTTATAAAGACGGTTTCCTTTATGTTGGCCAGCTTTTCTATATATCTGGCTCCCGCCCTCAACAGCTCTTCCTTTCCTTCTCCCGGAAGTATAACGGCTCTCAGCTTCTTTGACGGAGCCGCGTCAGCCTCAGCCCTTATATTCCTTATGCTCTTTATTACAGCCATGGCTGTCTCCAGCTTTTCCGATTCCTCAGGGAAGGTGAGAGCTTCGCTGTAAAGAGGCCATTTTTCCTTGATAAGGAAGTTGTCGGGATTGTCAGCGGAAGGCTTTTCCTTAGGAAGATACGTCCATATCTCCTCTGTAATATACGGCATAAACGGATGAAGAAGCCTCAGCATATCCTTAAGGGTTCTCACAAGCACGCTCCTGGCGGTTTTCTTGTCCTGCTCATCATCTCCGTAAAGTCTTCCCTTTACGATCTCTATATACCAGTCGCAGAACTCGTTCCATATGAGATCGTAGGCTCTCTGTCCTGCCAGAGCCAGGTCGAATTTTTCCATGGCTTCCGTTATATACTTTACAGCCTCGTTGACGCGGGATATCATCCACTTGTCTTCATCCTTAAGGTTTTCCCCGGAAAGCTCCCTGTCTGTTTCAGCAAAGGATCCGTCCTCATTCTGAAGATTCATTATTACAAATCTCGAGGCGTTCCACAGCTTGTTGGCAAAGTTTCTCGCGGACTCGAGTCTGTCTGTCTTAAATCTCATGTCGTTGCCCGGAGTAATACCTGTAGTCAGCATGAATCTCAGGGCGTCCGCTCCGTAGCTTTCGATTATTTCCAGCGGATCTATGCCGTTTCCAAGGGATTTGCTCATTTTTCTCCCCTGGGCATCTCTTACAAGCCCGTGAACGTAAACATACTTAAAAGGCACCTGTCCCGTTGTCTCAAGGGCTGAAAACACCATCCTCACTACCCAGAAGAAGATTATATCGTATCCTGTCACCAGCACGTCCGTAGGATAAAAATATTTAAGGTCTTCAGTCTCATCAGGCCAGCCCAGAGTGGAAAAAGGCCACAGAGCCGATGAGAACCATGTGTCCAGCACATCCTCATCCTGCTCTATACGGGAGCTGCCGCAGTCAGGACATTTTGTTACAGCCTCTTCAGCCACAATAACACGGCCGCAGTCCTGACAGTAGTAGGCCGGTATCCTGTGTCCCCACCAGAGCTGTCTTGAGATACACCAGTCCCTTATTTCCTCCAGCCAGTGAAGGTATATCTTTTCAAAACGCTCGGGAACGTGTATGAGATCGCCCTTCTCAGCCGCTTCTATGGCCGGTCTTGCAAGCTCCTCCATTTTTACGAACCACTGATCAGAAAGCATAGGCTCCACTACTGTGCCGCATCTGTAGCATTCTCCCACGGGAATTACCTTTTCCTCCGTCTTTACAAGTAATCCCGCCTCTTCGAGATCCTTTACCCATGCCTTCCTGCAGTCGTATCTGTCCATACCCTCGTATTTCCCCGCCATTTCATTCATGGTTGCGTCAAAGTTTATACAGGAAGGGCTTTCAAGGCCGTTTCTCTGTCCCACCTCAAAGTCGTTGGGATCGTGAGCCGGCGTTATTTTTACGGCGCCTGTTCCTTTTTCAGGATCAGGATAAGGATCAGCTATTACGGGGATCTCTCTGCCCACCAGAGGCAGAATAACATTTTTCCCTACAAGCTCCCTGTATCTTTCGTCATCAGGATGCACCGCTATGGCAACGTCCGCGAACATGGTCTCAGGCCTTGAGGTGGCCACTACCACTCCCTCGCTTCCGTCGGCTCCGGGATATCTGAAATACCAGTACATGCCGTTTCTGTCCTCATGCTCAACCTCCGCGTCTGACAGAGACGTCCCGCAGTGAGGACACCAGTTTATAAGTCTGTTTCCTCTGTATATCAGTCCCTTTTCATAAAGCTGAACGAAGAAATGGTTTACAGCTCTGCTGCATCCCTCGTCCATGGTGAATCTCTCTCTGCTCCAGTCGCAGGAGTCGCCCAGCTTTCTGCACTGTTTTGTTATCTTTCCTCCGAATTCCCTTTTCCAGGCCCACGCTCTCTTGAGGAATTCCTCTCTTCCCAGGTCCTCCTTCTCAAGGCCCTCCTCTTCTCTTATTCTGTCAACCACCTTTACCTCAGTTGCTATGCTTGCGTGGTCGCTTCCCGGAAGCCACAGAGCGCTGTACCCCTGAAGCCTTTTAAATCTGGTAAGCACATCCTGAAGGGTCTGGTCAAGAGCATGACCCATATGAAGCTGCCCCGTTATATTGGGAGGCGGCATGACTATGGTAAAAGGCTTTTTGCCGGGATCTCTCTCAGCTTTAAAAGCCCCGCTCTTTTCCCACATCTCATATATTCTGTCTTCAAAATCCTTAGGATCATATGTTTTAGCCAGATTCTTTTCCATTACTCTTCTGTCTCCTCTTTATTCTCAAAATCGTCCAGATCCTCCTGGGTGTCATCTTCCATGTCAACGGGACCCTTCTCCATATCCTTCTTCATGGCGGCTATCATTTCCGTGCTGAAAACCAGATTGTCGCTCATGGGGTTTATGACGAATCCCTTCACCTTGTTTTCCTCATTTAAAAGCATTGCTGAAAGATCTTCAAAGTTCACTATAAGGCTTTGCTGATCCTCCTCTATATCGCATTTTCTCAGCTCTTCACCGTCTGTGAAGACAGGATAGTAGAGATTGTCCTCCTTGTCGGAGATAAGCTCAAAGCTTATTTCCGTGTCCTTTTCCAGAATCACCTCTCCGCTTTCCTTATCAAATTCCGGCGGCCTGTCCAGATGTATGGGCGCCAGGAGCCTTGCTCTTACCACCTCGTTGAAAAGCCTTACCGAGCTTTCCGTTCCCGGATTTTTTCTCACCTCTTCTACAGCCTCTTTAAGCTCTGGATTTCTTACCGGTTCAGGTCTATGGGTATTCATGCCTGCCTCCCCTCGGATTCTATGAGATATACCTTGAGTCCTCCAAGTCCCGTGTCTCTGCTCCCCTTTGCCTCAGTTTTCTTTAAAATTTTTCCCTTCTCCGGCTCAAAATCTTCCGGCGCCGGCTCCGCGCCTATGCCCATGAGGCCGGCAAGTCCTGAAGGCGTTACCATCTCCATGTTTACGTCAGCCTCCTTAAATACCAGGCGGCTCTTTTCCCTGAGAGCCATAACCGCCGGTACAGGCACGGGAATCTCGCCGTGGCTGCACAGGACTGTTCCCGTTCCGTCATATATATCCGAAGCGTACACTCTGTCAGGGGCCGCGGCCTCCATGGCCATTCCTATCCCCAGAGCGTTTTTAACAGCTTCGTCTCTTCCCACCTCGTGAAAATGAACGGTGTCGAGACTTTCGCCATGTACCCTGGCCTCAGCTTCAGCTATATGCGCGTATATCTCTTTGGCATATTTTTTTGCCTCGGAGCTGAAGCCGCTGCTCTCTATGAGCTTTTTCACAATACTGTAGCTTCTTCCGTGCCCGTGATGATGTTCCTTTTCTCCTTCTCCCCCGGAAAAATCCGTTTCCTCCATTTTCCCCAGTATTTCCTTTTCTCTGCCGCTGATCTCCATGAGAGCCTTCAGGGCCATATCGCCGCTTATTCCGCAGCTGCAGTCAAAATACAGTATTTTCATATTTCACTCTTCTTTACATATTATCCTGAAATTTTACACTATACATAAATATACATTGATTACAAAAAAAAGGCAAGTGCCCCGGGGCACTTAACCGCTTCTTTTCATGTATTCTTACAGGTTTGCCTTCCTTTCCGCCGCCTTTACCACGTGCCTCATAAGAACGGCCGTGGTAACGCTGCCTACTCCTCCCGGCACGGGAGTTATGCAGGCCGCCTTTTTTTCCGCCTCTTCAAAGGCCACGTCCCCCCGCATCCGGCCTTCCTCATCGGCGTTTATACCTACGTCAAGAATAACCTGATCCTCTCCAATATCATCTCCCTTTATCATTTCCAGCTTTCCCACAGCCGCTATGATTATATCCGCCTTCCGCAGTACCTCCTTCATGTCCTTCCCGGGAGTTCTGCTGTGGCACAGGGTCACCGTTGCGTTTCTCTCAAGGGCCATTGCCGCCACAGGTCTTCCTACCACAAGGCTCCTTCCTATTACGGCAGTCTTCCTTCCTTCAAGCTCCAGTCCGTAGTAGTCCAGTATCTCTATACATGCCTGAGCCGTACAGGGAGGAAAGCCTTCCCCGCTTCCCGTAAAAACTCCTCCCATGGATCCCGGAGTAATGCCGTCAGCATCCTTTTTCGGATCAAGGAGCCTGCATACTGCCGCGTCGTCTATCTGCGAAGGAAGCGGTCTGAATATGAGCACTCCGTTTACGGTCTCGTCTCTGTTAAGCTTTTCTATTTCCTTAAGAAACTCCTCCCCGTCTATATTCTCTTTGTAATGAAAGAGCTTCACAGCTACTCCCGCCTCGTCTCCCTTTGCCAGTATGCTTTTTTCGTAAAATATATCGTCGCTTTTTGATCCGACTCTGACTACCGCCAGGGTCGGAATGATTCCCTTTTCTGAGAGGATTTTCACCTTTTCCGCTGTTTCCTCTGTCATTTTAGCTGATACCGGCCGGCCCTTTAATATTTTCGCCATAAGCTGCCTCCTTTGTTATTCTCCTACGCCTTCTGCAAAATTTCCACGGTATATTGAAAGACTCTGTCCGCCTGTTCTGTATAAGCTCTTATGTATCCGTCGCAGAGACCGTTGAGTCTGTCAGCGTTTTCCCTGTCTTTCATGGTGCTTGTATTTATATATACATTGAGGCTGGCAGCCTGCAGAGCCGCCTTGGATATTATAGCTCCCGCCCCCGCGTCGCTGACCGCCAGGCGGCTTCCCTTTTCGGCGAATATCCTTGAAAGCTCTATGACTCTCCCGCATTTTTCCATTATTTCCAGAGGCACCTTGCAGGCGTTTTCAAGAGCCTTTTCCATAAGCTCCTCTTTTTTCTTTTTTTCCTCGTCTGTTTCCGCCTTCACGGCGTATAGTCTTGAAAGAGGCTCAAAGGCTTCCATGTCTTTTTTTACCAGACTCAGAAGATCTGTGCGAAGCTCCTCCGCCTCGGCCATAGCCTTTTTTATTGCCTCCTGACTTTCAGCGTACTTTTTCTTTCCCTCTGTAAGAGCGCCTACCATATGCTCCAGCGCGGCTCCCAGGGCTCCCGCCAGTGCTGACACGCTCCCTCCTCCCGGTATGGGAGCCTTTCCCGCCAGAGCCTCTGTAAACTCACGGCAGCTTTTTTCCGTATACTCCATGTTCATCCTCCTGAATCAATACTTCCTTCTGTTAAAACAGTCCTGTCACCTTTCCGTTGCTGTCAACATCTATATTTTCGGCGGCAGGTCTTTTTGGAAGTCCCGGCATGGTCATTATATTGCCTGTAAAAACTACCACAAACCCGGCTCCCGCCGATACCTTAACGTCGCTTACTGTAATCTTAAAGCCTTCCGGCGCTCCCAGAAGTCCGGGATCATCGGAAAAGCTGTACTGGGTCTTTGCCATACATACAGGGAGCCGTCCAAACCCCAGCTTTTCCAGCTCTCTGATCTGCTTTTCCGCTTTTGCCAGTATGTTAACTCCATCTGCCCTGTATACTCTTCCGGCTATATTTTTTATTTTCCCCTCCAGAGATTCCTCAAGCTGATATGAATAGCGGAAATCCGTATCCTCATCGCACAGCCTCACCACTTCCCCGGCAAGCTGACTTCCTCCTTTTCCGCCTTTGGCCCATACCTCGCTTAAAACGGTTTTCACTCCCAGGGCCTCGCATTTTTCCTCCACCAGCTTAAGCTCTCTGTCCGTATCGTCGGGGAACCTGTTTAAAGCCACCACCACTGAAAGGCCAAAGACCTCTTTTATGTTTTCCACGTGTCTCAGCAGATTGGGAATTCCCCTTTCCAGTGCCTCCAGATTCTCCGATGAAAGACTGTCTCTTTGTGCTCCTCCGTGATGCTTAAGGGCTCTCACTGTCGCCACCACCACTACTGCCGACGGCTTTATGCCAGCCATGCGGCATTTTATGTCTATAAACTTCTCGGCTCCCAGATCAGCTCCGAATCCCGCTTCTGTTACCACGTAATCCGCAGCCTTCATGGCCATTTTCGTGGCCATCACCGAATTGCAGCCGTGGGCTATGTTGGCGAATGGGCCTCCGTGAACAAATGCCGGAGTGTGCTCAAGAGTCTGTACAAGATTGGGCTTAAGAGCCTCCTTTAAAAGGGCCGCCATGGCCCCCTGTGCCTTAAGCTGTCCCGCTGTCACCGGCTCTCCGCTGTAGCTGTATCCTACTATTATTCTTGATATTCTCTCCTTCATGTCCTCTATATCCCTTGAAAGACACAGTATGGCCATTACCTCGCTGGCAACCGTTATGTCAAACCCGTCCTCTCTCGGCGTTCCGTTGGCTCTTCCTCCCAGTCCGTCGGTAATAAATCTGAGCTGTCTGTCGTTCATGTCAACGCATCGCTTCCAGGTTATTCTTCTGGGATCTATTCCCAGCTCGTTTCCCTGCTGTATATGGTTGTCTGTCATTGCGGCCAGAAGATTGTTGGCGGCTCCGATGGCATGTATATCTCCTGTAAAATGAAGGTTTATATCCTCCATGGGAACCACCTGGGCATAGCCGCCTCCCGCCGCTCCGCCCTTCAGGCCGAATACGGGGCCTAAAGAAGGTTCTCTTAAAGCCACGATAACCTTTTTTCCGGCTGTCTTCAGAGCGTCGGCAAGACCTACAGTTGTGGTTGTCTTTCCCTCTCCCGCCGGTGTAGGGGATATGGCTGTCACCAGTATCACCTTTCCGTCAGGAGCCTCTCTTCCTGAGCTTAAAAAGCTGTAGTCCACCTTTGCCTTATATTTCCCGTACTGTTCGATGCATCCTTCGGGAAGCCCTATGGATTCGGCTATTTCCCTTATATCCTTCATCCTGGCCTTCTGAGCTATCTCTATATCTGATCTTATCTTCATCCTTTCGCTCCTTTTCCGTCTCCCTTCCGCAAACACCCTAAACACAAAAAAGCCTCACTGCCCGGACTCAGTGCCCAGACGGTCGGCTTTCCTTAACATTATACTCCACGTGGTCTGTTCCACTTTAAATACCGTCAGTCGTATAATTTAGTCCATAATACCATTTTACAGAGAGACGGACAAGCCTTTAAGTTAAATTTTTGAGAAAACTTCTCCTGTGTATGGGACACATTCCGTACTTTTCTATTCCCTCGTAATGGGCCTTTGTTCCGTATCCCTTGTTCTTTTCAAAGGAATACCCCGGATATCTGAGAGCCATTTCCTTCATCATCCTGTCTCTTGTCACCTTGGCCAGTATTGAAGCCGCCGCTATGGCTAAAACCCTGCTGTCACCCTTTATTACAGACTGCTGAGGCTTTTTTATCTCATCTATCTCCACAGCGTCGAAAATAATATAATCTATCTCCGCCTTCCTTCCGGCTTCTTCCAGGGCCCGCCTCATGGCCAGTTTCGTGGCCTGAAGTATGTTTATCTCATCTATGGTTTTATGGTCCGCGATACCTATACCCCATGTCACGGCTCCTTCTCTGATTTTGTCAAAGAGCTCCTCCCGTCTTTTTTCCGACAGCTTTTTAGAGTCATCTATTCCCAGAACGTTAAAATCCTCGGGCAGAACCACCGCCGCGGCCACTACGGGGCCGGCGAGGGGACCTCTTCCCGCTTCATCCACTCCGGCTATGGTTTTAAAGCCCTTTTCTCTCAGCTCCTTTTCCGGTTTTTTCAGCTCCTCAAGTCTTTCTCTCTGTCTGGCCAGTCTTTCTTCCTTTGTCATTTTTCCTCCTGTCGCTCCTTTTCCGGCAGCTCCAGAGTTATCCTTCCTATCCTTCCGCTTCTGAACTCGTCGAGAAGAAGCCTTCCCGCTCTCTCGTAATCTATTCTCTTTCCCGGAAGTATGCACCCTCTCTTTACCGCCATAGCCTCCATATTTTCAAGAGGAGTCTCTGAAAGCTCCTCAAGCCCGTATCTTTCCATAAAAAGCTCCGGATAATTCTTCGTCAGAACTCCTGTAAGCTCCAGCGCCAGATCAGGCACATCCAGTATTTCGTCCTTTATGGATCCGCAGAATGCCAGGTTCATTCCGGCTTTGGGATCCTCAAACTTAGGCCATAGTATTCCCGGAGTATCAAGAAGTTGCATGCCGTTTTTCAGCTTCAGCCACTGCTTTCCTCTGGTAACTCCCGGTCTGTCTCCCGTCTGGGCGCTTTTTCTGCCTGTCATTCTGTTTATAAGGGAGGATTTACCCACGTTGGGAACTCCCACTATCATTATCCGAAAGGTCTTCTGTCTGACTCCCTGAGAATTTTTTTCCTTCTCCATGGCTTCAAGACACCTGAAAAGCTCCTTTATTCCCGTCCCCTTTACGGAATTAATGAGAAAAGCGCGGCTTCCATCCCCGGCGAATTTTTCCGCCCAGAGCTTTCCGGCCCTTTCGTCGGCCAGATCGCTTTTATTGAGCCCTGTGATTCGCGGCTTTTCCCTCACTATATCGTCTATTACGGGATTTCTGCTGGAAACCGGTATCCTGGCATCCACCACCTCTATTACACAGTCCACCAGCTTCAGATTTTCCGTTATCAGCTCCCTGGTCTTCTTCATGTGACCGGGATACCAGTTAATATTCTCTATCATAAAATTCTCCTCTCAAACCTCGCTCTGCCCAGCACCTCTTTATTAATAAGATTTTCCGGCGCCTTTTTGTTTCGCACCACGGAAATAATCTGCTCCATGACCTTTCGCTTCAGCTCTCTGCTTGCCTCTTCCGTGTAATAAGCCGTGTGGGAGGTCATAACCACCTTCTCGTGTTCCATGAGTACGCTTCTGATGTTTTCTTCATCCTCTATGACATCCAGGCCGGCGCAGCCGGCTTTTCCTGTATCCAGCGCCCATTTCAGCGCTTCCTCGTCTACGACTCCTCCTCTGCCGGTGACAACGATTATGCTTCCCTCACGAAGATTTTCCAGCTCGCTGCGGCCTATCATATGATAGGTTGACGGCAGACGCGGCGTATGTACTGATATGAAATGGCTTCTTTCGAAAAGCTCCTTCAGGCTTCCCGCCTTTTCCACTCCCCTTTCTCTGAATACCCCCTCATCCACATAAGGATCGTAGGCTATTATATCCGGGCCGAAGGGCTTTACAAGCTCTGCCACTCTGCGGGGAATATTGCCAAAGGAAACAAGTCCGTATGTCCTTCCCTGCATTCTGTACATAGGCCACGGCGGATGCTCCTGCCATATTCCCCTTCTCACAAGCCTGTCTGTCAGGGTTATTCTGCGGCAGCAGTCAAGCATCAAGGCCAGAGTATGCACCGCCACCTCCTCCAGACAGTAATCGGGAACATTGGCTATACATATCCCCCGTTTTGTGGCTCCCTTTATATCAAATTTATCAGCGCCTATGGCCGGAGCCACTATGATCTCGCACTCCTTCATGACTTTATAGTCTTCCTCCGACAGATCGGCCCACGCGCATATTCCGTCGGCGTTTTCCGCTTCTTTAAGAAAAAGCTCACGATTTCCTTCAGGTACATATACGAGGCTGAAATCGTCGAAGCCTCCTTCTGTTAAGACCTGATTCTCCATGCTCCCTTCTCTTCCCACATCTGAACCGTAGGCGACGATTTTATATTTCCCCTTCTCCATATTTTACTGTCCTTTCATAGAAAAGCAGGACCCTGCAAAGGTCCCGCTTGAAAATTTCATGATTATTTTTCTTCTCTTGATTTGATCTTGGCTGATTTGCCTGTTCTCTGGCGCATGTAATTGAGCTTGGCTCTTCTGACCTTACCGCGTCTTACCACTTCAACCTTCTCGATGAGCGGTGAGTTTATTGGGAACGTCTTTTCCACTCCTACTCCGGAGGCTATCCTTCTTACTGTAAAGGTCTCGCTTATTCCTCCGTTCTGCTTTTTGAGAACAAAGCCTTCGAACACCTGGATTCTTTCTCTGTTTCCTTCTTTAATTTTAATGTGTACCTTAACGGTGTCGCCCACATTAAACGCAGGGATATCAGTTCTGATATATTCCTGTGCGACCGAGTTTAATATATCCGTTGCCATCTTTTTCCTCCTTCCCTCCAAGACGTTCATGGCGAGCTTTTCGTCGTCCAGAGGACCGCCCGTAATACTAAGCCATTATACAATACAAATTTCTCCGATGCAAGTTTTTTTTACAGGCGTCAGGCTCTTGGATGCGTTTTATCGTACACATCCTTTATGCGGTTTTTCGTAACCGCCAGGTACGCCTGAGTAGCCGTTATATCCTCATGCCCCATAAGCTCCTGGAGGGATTTGAGATCAGCCCCGTTCTGAAGCATATGTACGGCGAAGGAATTTCTTATTATATTTGGTGTAAGCCTCTGGCTGACTCCCGCCTTGCCTCCGTATTCCTTGAGTATCTTCCAGAGTCCCTGTCTCGTTATTCTCTTTCCGTTGTAATTTACAAAGAGCGCCTTTTCCTCTCTGTTTTCCTTTAAAAGCCTGTCCCTTGAATCATATATGTAGTTTTCAAGAGCCGCGCGGGCAGGTCTTCCCAGGGGCACTATCCTGGCTTTGCTGAGGTCTCCCGCGCATGTTATAAACCCCATTCTCAGGTTTATATCCTCAACATTGGCCTCTATAAGCTCACTGACCCTTATTCCTGTAGCGTACATAACCTCAAGTATGGCTCTGTCCCTTATTCCCCTGATGCTTTCATCGGGAGTGGACAGCAGCCTGTCCATTTCCTCCATACTGAGATACTCCAGCTTTTTTCTCTCAATTTTAGGAGATTTTATTCCCGCTGTGGGATTTTCCGCAAGCAGTCCCATGTGTATGAGGTAATTAAAAAAAGCCCTTACCGACGCCAGCTTTCTGTTTACCGTTGCCGCCGACTTTCCCGAGGTCTTTAGGGTATGAAGAAAGGCTATTATCTCGGTGCTGGACATGTCCGCTATATCGGTTATTCCTCTTGCGCCTTCAAAGGAAACGAATTCCTGAACGTCCCTGTTGTAGGCTTCAAGAGTATTTTTTGACATCTTTCTGTCCTTCTGTAAATATTCCGCAAATTCGTCTGTATACATTATTTCCCTTCTTCCCCTATAAATAGTACAGATATGTAAAATTGAAATTACAGTTGAAATTATACAGCAAAAC
>DVMP01000058.1 GCA_018714925.1 Candidatus Allocopromorpha excrementigallinarum | reverse complement strand
GAGGAAAAATAGATAATAGGTGTGTATCATATATTTGTTTCGGATAAACGTATCATTGAAAAAATGGTACGTTTATATAGTTGCGGCAAGCCTCAATGCAAATGAGTGATTGACGGTGATGAAGGGAGGCGCGGATTTAAACAAATGGGAAAAAAGGATGCTGACAGAAATAAGGGAGGAGGCGCGTTGTTTTCCCTGTCTATAATGGTGCTGACAGCTGTAGTCTGGATGTCGCTGGATATATACCTGCCGGCTCTGCCTGTTCTGAGGGAAGAGTTCGGCGTATCGGCAGGATATCTTAATCTGACCCTTACCGTAGGGATTATAACCACTGCGGTGGGAACTCTTGCCGGAGGTCCTTTCAGCGATAAGTACGGCAGGAAGCCGATTTTTATACTGGGAGCTCTCCTCAGCATAGTATTCACATTTCTCTGTACATTTGCCGGAAATGTGGAATTCCTTATAGTGGTCAGGGGACTGGCAGGTCTTGGAAACGGAATAATACTCACGGTGACGACGGCCATGATAAAGGATTCCTTTTCCGGGACAAAATTCAAAAATATAATGACAGTACTCCAGTCGGCGGCCATAGCGGGACCAATGGTGGCTCCGGCCCTGGGCTCTTTTATTATAAGTCATTTCAGCTGGCACTGGCTCTTTATATTTATAGTGGGAGTGTCTGTAGTTCCGGCGGTTCCCATTGCGCTTTCAAAGGAGACCTGGCCTCAGGAGAAAAGACTGTCGGAAAGTACAGCGGCAGCCATAAGGGAAACCCTCAATACGGCCAGAGACAAGCCGTTTGCTCTTTTCGCGGGGATGATGGCTATTCTGACCATTCCCATGTGGGCGTATATCGCTGTCTGTTCATACATATATTTTAATGATTTCGGTGTTTCAAACATGCAGTACAGCGCTTTCTATGCCCTGGGAGCGGCGGTTTCATGTGTGGCGCCTTTTTTGTACATGATGATAACAAGGATCTCATCTACGGGAAGAGGCTGTGAGGTTTGCTTCGGACTCATACTGCTTTCGGGAATTATGCTGCTGACACTGGGATCAGGCTCTCCTGTGCTTTTCCTTATTTCCGCAATTCCTTTTATTCTCGCTGAGGGAATGATAAGGGCCCTGGGAATGGTGGTGCTTTTAGAGCAGTATTCCCGTGTGGCGGGAGCGGCAAGCGCCATGGTTAACTTTATACTCAATATAGTGGGGACGGTGGGAGCCTCCCTGGCAACTCTCGGCTGGAGCAGCTACGTAACAGGCCTTGCGGTTATCTGTATAGGGTGCGCCGCCTCATCTGCTCTGATCTGGATCATTATAGTTAAGCAGAGGATTATGGCGGATCGGCTCTTCGGCAGGGAAAAGCGTTCCTTAAAAGCCGTGAAAGGGGGAGACTGATAAGGAACTCAAAAAAATTTAATCTTGCCTTAACGTAAATTTGTTGCAATTACATGCGCAATATGGTAACATAAATCGTTGGAATTAATACCTGCGGCTTAGCCGGACGAAACTCCGGCGGCGGCTCGGCTGCGGGCGTATGAAAAAAAGGAGGAAAAAATGATAACTACTGAAAAAAAAGCTGAAATAATCAAAGAATACCAGCTTAAGGAAGGAGATACGGGATCTCCCGAGGTGCAGGTGGCCATACTCACCTACAGGATAAACGATCTTAATGAGCATCTGAAAATACACAAGAAGGACCATCACTCAAGAAGAGGACTGCTGAAAATGGTCGGACAAAGAAGAAACCTTCTCAACTACCTGAAAGAAAAGGATCTTCAGAGATACAGAGATCTTGTTGCTCGTTTAGGTTTGAGAAAGTAAAAGAGGAATTTAGACGGGGCTTTTCAAATATCCCCGTCTTTATTTATAGTAAGGCAAGAAAAGATAAACAGGAGGTAGTTGTTTATTATGAGATTTACGGATTACAGAACATTTAAAACAGCCGTCGGAGGAAAGCTTCTTGAGCTTGAGATAGGAAAAGTATGCGAGATGGCTAACGGACAGGTCATGGTCAGATACGGAGACACAGTGGTAAATGTTACGGCGGTGGCTTCAAAGGAGCCCAGGCCGGATATTGACTTTTTTCCGCTGTCATGTGATTACGAGGAGAAAATGTATGCAGCGGGAAAGATACCGGGAGGCTTTATAAAGAGAGAAGGAAGGCCGAGCGAAAAAGCTGTTCTCAACTCGCGGCTTATGGACAGACCTTTAAGGCCTCTTTTTCCAAAGGGCTTCTTTAATGACGTACAGGTAATAGCTACAGTGCTCTGCGTTGACAACGACGCTCCATCGGAGATCGCAGCAATGATAGGATCCTCCGTAGCGCTGGCGATATCCGATATACCGTGGGACGGTCCGACGGGATCCGTACTTATCGGAATGGTGGACGGGCAGTTTGTGGTAAACCCTTCTCTTCAGCAGCGTGAGGAAAGCTGTATGCACCTTGTGGTGTCGGGAACAAAGGAAGCCATAATGATGGTAGAGGCAGGCGCCAATGAAGTACCCGAAGAGACTATTCTCGACGCTATAATGTTCGCTCATGAGGAAATAAAGAAAATAGTTGAGTTCATAGAGGAAATAGTAAAGGAAGTCGGCAAGCCTAAAATGGAGATAGAGCTCTACAAGGTTCCAGAGGACATAGAGCAGGCGGTAAGAGAATATGCCGAAGAAAAAATGAGAGCGGCCATACAGACCTTTGATAAAATGGAAAGGCTTGATAACATGGACGCGGTGGAGGCCGAGACAAAGGAGCATTTTGAGGAAATATATCCTGACAACGGCAAGGATATAGACAACGTGCTTTACGCAATAACAAAGGAGCAGGTACGAAGCCTCATTCTCGATGACGGCATAAGGCCGGACAACAGGAAGACTACGGAGATAAGACCTATATGGTGTGAAACGGGACTCCTTCCGAGAACCCACGGATCCGGACTTTTCAAAAGAGGCCAGACTCAGGTGCTTTCCGTAGCCACTCTCGGTGCCATGGGAGATGCCCAGGTTATCGACGGCATAACGGAGCAGACGGAAAAGAGATATATGCATCATTATAATTTTCCGCCTTACTCAGTAGGAGAGGCCAGGCCTTTAAGGAGTCCGGGAAGAAGAGAAATAGGACACGGGGCCCTGGCGGAGAGGGCGCTGATACCGGTGCTGCCAAGCGTCGATGATTTCCCTTATGCAATAAGGGTGGTATCCGAGGTTCTTTCCTCTAACGGATCAACCTCACAGGGGTCGGTATGTGGAAGCTGCCTGGCCCTAATGGATGCCGGAGTTCCCATAAAAGCTCCTGTAGCCGGTATAGCCATGGGGCTTATAGAAAGAGTTGAGGAGGACGGAACCAGCAAGATGGCCATTCTCTCTGATATACAGGGAATGGAGGACTTCCTCGGAGATATGGACTTCAAGGTGGCGGGAACGGAAAAGGGCGTAACTGCCATACAGATGGATATCAAGGTACACGGGCTTTCCAAACAGGTTCTTCAGGATGCGCTGAAGCAGGCCAGGGACGGAAGGATGCATATTATGAGAGAGATGCTTGATGAGCTTCCTGAGCCTAGAAAAGAGCTTTCCCCTTACGCTCCTAGGATAATATCAATGCAGATAGATCCTGACCATATCAGAACTGTCATAGGACCGGGAGGAAAGACCATAAACAAGATAATCGCCGACACGGGAGTGAAGATAGATATAGACGATACGGGTCTTGTGTATATAGCTGCTCCCGATATGGAAAGCGCCGAAAGAGGAGTGCAGGAAATAGAACTTCTTATAAAGGAGCCTGAACCCGGTGAAATATACGAAGGAAAGGTTACCAGAGTAATGCCTTTCGGAGCCTTTATAGAGATTCTGCCCGGCAAGGAGGGCCTCCTTCACATATCGAAGATGGCAAAGCATCGAGTTGAAAAGGTAGAGGACGTAATGAATGTAGGCGATACTGTTACGGTAAAGGTTACGGAAATCGACAGCCAGAACAGAATAAATCTTTCAAGAAAAGAGCTTCTGTAACGGCAGGGGATCGGAACATACCATAAAACATAAGCAAGCGGCAGCGGAGCTCTTTATGAGCCCGGGCCGTTTTTTATCCTAAAGAAAAACATCAAAAAAAACATTATTGACAAAAAAGATGCAGGATGTATAATAGTAGCAGTTCGGAGGGCAAGCCGTTCGTGAAACGGCAAGCCGGATAAGGCTCAGGCTGAAACGCCTGTAACTTTGACCGGACTTTTTTTTATGTATACAAAACAGGAGGTTTTATCTATGAGCGAAATAAAGAAGCAGAAGCATCTTAAGGTCAAGGGAACGATATTTCTTATAGCATTTATGAACATGGTGGTTCCTCTGTCCTTGGACATGTATCTTCCGGCAGTGCCTCAGATGGCAAGGATATTCGATACTAATGAGGCAATAGTGAATTTTACTCTGGTGGGATTTTTCTTTTTCATGGCCGTAGGAACCCTGATATTCGGCCCCTTAAGCGATAAGTACGGCAGAAAGCCGCTGCTGATATGGGGGACGCTTATTTACTGCGTGTTCAGCGCAGTCTGCGCCATGGCTCCGGGAATATATATTCTCATAGGGGCGCGTATAATTCAGGCAGTCGGAGCGGGCTGCATGGTTGCCGTGTCAACGGCGCTTATAAAGGACTGCTTTGAAGCCGCAAAGAGGAGCGCCATCCTCGCGGTGGTTCAGGCCATGTCGGTTATAGCTCCTATGGTGGCTCCTGTGCTTGGAGCATGGGTAGTGACACTTTCGGGATGGAGGATGACATTCTGGATACTGGCTGTTCTGGGGCTGCTCTGTCTCGGAGCTGTCATGCTTTTAGAGGAAACGGTCGACGATGAAAACAGATACAAAGGAAAGCTGGCGGGAAGCATAGGAAGGCTGGTGGTAGTAGGGAGAAACGGAGGCTTCACAGCCTTTCTTCTTTCAGCGGCTATGCTGGCGGCGCCTTATATGGCATATGTAGCTGTATGCTCGTATATATACATAGATTTCTTTTCTCTGTCAGAGACAACCTACAGCTACTTTTTCGCGGTAAATTCAGCGGCGGCAATACTGGGCCCTGTATTTTATCTCAGAGTAATGAAGCGGATAAAGGCCAACACAATGATGACCGGATGTATTATCATCTCCGTAGTCTGCGGAGTCCTGATGCTGACTGCGGGCTGGACAGGACCGCTGGTATTTCTAATCTGCTTCCTTCCTTTCACTGTAGTGGAAAGCGCTGTGCGACCTTTCAGCACAGCGATACTTCTCAATCAGCAGGAGGGCGATACAGGATCCGCATCCTCTCTCATTAATTTTACCCATACGGTTCTGGGAAGTATCGGTATGATTCTCGGAACCCTTAACTGGGGAAGCTACATAAGAGGACTGGGGATTATACTCGTGGGTTCGTCCATAATATCACTTTTTATATGGATAATAATACGCAAGAGGAATATGGAAATAAAGTGGAAATAATTCTGAAAAAAATACGAAAATGAACCTGAAGGCGAGGTTTACATTGAGGCTCATATAAAATATAATTTAGAAGGGTAAAGAGGGGGAAGATATTTTCTAAGGAGTGGAAAGTTGGAAATCAATGATGAAAAGCAGTTGTCCCTGCCCGGAATATTAAACCATGAGCCTGTAAGGAAAATGTTTCAGGAGGTTCTTGACTGTATAAATGACGGAGTGTTCATAACAGACGGCGAAGGGAACATACTGATGATAAATAAGGCTTCCCTGCGCCTGTGCCGATATGAAAAAGAAGAGCTGGTGGGACGGAACATGAAGGAGCTTGTAGCGGAAAACATGTTCGATGACGCAGTGAGCATAGAAGCCATAGAAAAAAAGGACACAGTATCTGTTATGCAGAAGGGACTTTCCCAGGAGGAAAACATACTGGTTACGGCGACGCCTCTTTTCAGAGACGGAGAGATATCCATGGTCATACTTACCGAAAGAGATGTGACTGAGCTGAAGAGGCTTCAGACTTCCCTGGAAAAGCTCAGCGAAAGGTATGAGCAGGAGATAGATTATTACAGAAGCTACAACTCTCCCAAAGAGAAAATGGTGACGGAAAGTCCCGTAATGAAAAAGACAGAGAAAATAATGAGGCGAATAGCGGCCACAGATACCACAGTGCTCATACAGGGAGAATCTGGAACAGGCAAAAGCCTTATGGCAAGAAATATATGCAGACAGAGCCCGAGAAGAGATGAGCCCTTTGTTGAGATAAACTGCGGGGCTATCCCGGAATCTCTCTTTGAGTCGGAGCTTTTCGGCTATGAAAAGGGAGCCTTCAGCGGAGCCAGTGAAAAGGGCAAGGCGGGGATGTTTGAGCTGGCTGATAAGGGGACTATATTTCTGGACGAAATAGGAGAGCTTTCGATCCATATGCAGTCAAAGATACTGAGGGTCATCCAGGAGAGAGAGATAATGCGCATAGGCGGCACAAAGTATATTCCGGTGGATATACGTATAATAGCGGCCACCAATAAGGATCTTGTGCAGGCTGTAAAGGAAGGAACCTTCAGGAGAGATCTTTTTTTTCGACTTAATGTGTTCATGGTCAGCATCCCGCCTCTGAGAGAAAGAAAGGAGGATATAATACCTCTTTTTAACTGCTTTCTCGAGAGGATGAACGAGAAATACCATATGAAGAAGAAATTCTCCTCATCAGCTCTCGATGTGTTTATGAAGTACAGCTGGCCCGGCAATATAAGGGAGCTGGAGAACCTGGTAGAGAGGATGGTAATAGTTTCGGACAGTGATCTGCTGGGAAGAAGCGACGTTGAAAGCTTTTTCTCATACGCTGATATTCAGATAATAGAATACGACGGTAAAGAAAAAATAAACCTGAAGAGGGAAACGGAGAGGTTTGAAAAAAAGCTTATACTCTCCAAGGCGGAAAAGTGCAAAAGCGTAACAGAGCTTTCAGATGTTCTGGGAGTTGATAAGTCTACGGTTTCCAGAAAGCTTAACAAATATGGAATAAAGCTGTAGGCGGCGCAAAAATGCCTCCGTTGCAAAGCTGCAAAGAGCATAAAAAAGAGTTTTCCATAAAAAAAAGAACGAAAGATAATTAAAACAATTGAAAAAACAGGAACAGAGGACGGCGGGCCGCCTCC
>DVMP01000057.1 GCA_018714925.1 Candidatus Allocopromorpha excrementigallinarum | reverse complement strand
ATTTCATTTCCTTTCCGGCGGCGATCCTCTGGGATGCCTGTCCTCTGACATATATTATACATCACTTTTGAAAAACAATCAAATAATCGCCGGTAAATTTTCAGAAATTTCACCTTTTCCTTATATTCCGTTTATGTCCGGCAGGTCGATAATCCTTGTGCATACCCTTTCCGCCAGAGCCATGCTGTGAGTCACCACCACAAGGCCCAGCCCCCACTCCAGAGAGATTTCCATCATAAGCTCCCATATCTGAGCCTGAGTTATCATATCCAGCATGGCGGTCATTTCGTCGCATATGAGAAATTCGGCGCCCGGTCCCAGAGCTCTGACTATGCAGAATCTCTGAAGCTCTCCCCCCGAAAGCTCAGAGGGCCATCTCTCAAGCCAGCCTTTCTCTATACCCATCCTTTCCAGGAGGCTTTGATCCGGACTCCAGCCTTCGTTTATTACCTTTGACATTTTCCATCTGGGATTCACAGCCATCTCAGGATGCTGATAAATCATCTGCACCGGACAATATCCCCTTTGAGGAAGAGGTCTGCCGCAAAGAAGCACCTGCCCCTCCTCAGGGGTTAAATATCCCGACAAAAGCTTCACAAGGGTGCTTTTGCCGCAGCCTGAAGGGCCTGTAATCGCTACCCTTTCTCCCTTCTCCAGAGACAGGCTTACGTTTTTAAGTATCCAGGGGCTTTTTTTGCTGTACCTGTAGCTGAGATTTTTTCCCTCAAGCGCCATATAAACACCTTACCTTTCCTCCCCTGACCTCTCTCATGGGGATCTCACCGCCGCATTTTTCAGTACGGAGAGGACATCTGTCAGCGAACAGACAGCCTGACGGCAGATTTCCGGCGTAGGGCTGGCTGCCCTTTGCCGCCTTTAAGCCGTTTTGAGGCATGGCCTGGGCGAGAGCTCTGCTGTAAGGATGCCTGAGCATCTCCCCTCCCCTGTCAAAATCCCCAGCGGGACATACCTCTACTGTTGTTCCCGCGTAAAACACCGCTATTCTGTCAGCCACTCCGAGGGCCAGATCTATATCATGGGTTATGAGAAGTATGCCGCAGCCTCCGTCAGCCAGATGGCGGAAGCTTTTCAGTGTATTCTCCGAAAGAGCCGTATCCAGTCCCGGCGTCGGCTCGTCAGCCACTATGAGCTTTGGTGTTCCCATCATGGCGGAGGCTATCATAGCTCTTCTGGCCATTCCTCCCGAAAGCTGAAAGGGATAGAGATCCGCCGTCTCCTCCTTCAGCCCGTAAAGCTCCATTACCTCTCTGAGCCTCCTGTCGCTTCCCTCTATGCCTTTAATCTGCCGCCCAACCTTCATAAGCGGATCGAGAAAGTCAACCGACTGAGGGATAAAAGCTATTTCTCTTCCTCTCAGCTTCCGCTGTCCTTCTTCTGTAAGAGGCTGTCCCATATATTCTATTTTTCCCTTTACAGAGGCGTTTTGAGGAAGTATTCCCAGTATGGAATGGGCAAGCACGCTTTTGCCCGATCCGCTGGAGCCTGCCACAGCCACTATTTCTCCCGGCATCACCTCCACGTCGAGGGAGTGTATAACCTCCAGGCTCTTCTTTTTCCAGCCTCTGTCATACATGCTGAAGGAAACCGTAAGGTCCCTGACCCTTAAAACCGGCCTCTTTTCATCCATAGTCCTCCTCCTACTGATTACCGCTTCCCGGATTGAAAAGCTGGTTTAATTTTTCTCCGATCATATCAAAAAGCATTACGGCTATAAGCAGCATGAGCCCCGGAAAGAGACACAGCCACCATTTCCCCGTAACTATGTATTCCATTGATTCCGAAAGAATCCCTCCTATGGCCGGAACTCCCGCCGAAAAACCGAATCCCAGAAATGTCAGGGCCGCTTCATGCATTATGGCATGAGGAAAAAGCAGCACCAGGCCTACCAGGTACACAGGCAGCACATGGGGTATTATGTGGTCCTTCGCCACCTTCAGTGGAGAGTGTCCCATTTTATAGGCGGCCTTTACGTACTGGGCGGTTCTCACCTGGAGAACCTCCCCTCTCACTACCCTGGTCAGCTCCGGCCAGTGAGTGACAGCTACTGCCACAGCCACTCCCAGACCGCCTCTTCCCATCATATAGGATATGAGTATCAGAAGAACCAGATGAGGGATTCCCATGCAGCAGTCCACACACCAGTTTATGATTCTGTCCGCTCTTTTTCCTCCCGAGGCCGAAAGGATTCCCAGGCTCAGAGCTATAACAGAGCTCACCGCCGAGGCCGCCAGACCTATGACTATGCTGTTGGAAAGCCCCTTAACCGTCCTCCAGAGCATGTCCCTTCCCATAAAATCAGTGCCGAAGGGATGGGAAAGGCACGGCGCTATGAACCTGTCTCCGTAATTTACACCGTAAAGCTCCGGACTCATAACAAGACCGACAGTCATTACCATTGCCAGATATATTCCCGCCACCACTGTATATATTATTATTTTCTTTCTGGAATTGAGCTTTCTTTCCCTGAGGCGGGGCTCTCCCGAAGCCGCAGTTATGTGGTTAAGCACGGTAGCCTCCTTCCTTCAGTCTCGGATCTATGACCGCGTAAAGTATATTGGCTGTCAGATTTCCCACGAAAACAAAGACCGCGCTGAACATGGCTATTCCCATAAGCAGCGGCGCGTCCGCGTTCATGGCCGCGTCGGTTATGGCGCTTCCAAGACCGGGATATGAAAAAACGGTCTCAGCCAGAGCTATTCCTCCGAAAAGCTCGCTGAAGGAGGCGAACTGAACTGTAACAGCCGGTATGGATATATTTCTCAGACAGTGGCGCATGACCACCTGCCTTTCCGACTCGCCTCTCGCTCTGGCGAAGAGTATATAGTCGCTGTTCATTATTTCCGTGGCCTTCTGTCTCGTGTAAAGGGTTATTTTGCTTATACCCAGTATGCTGAGGGTGACCGCGGGAAGTATCAGGTGATAAATTCTGTCCCAGAGGGTAACGTCCTCCGCCAGCTTATCCACAGGCGCTGCCTGGCCCATGGGAAACCAGCCGAGAATTGAAGAAAAAACAGTGAGCATGAGAAGACCGAACCAGAAAACCGGAGCCGACTGAAATACAAGACAGACGGCCTTTATGCCTCTGTCAATGATACTTCCCCGCCTGAGAGCCGCCAGTATTCCCGCCGCAAAGCCCAAAACTCCCGACAGAATCCAGGCGGTCAGAATGAGAGCCAGAGAATACCAGAAACGGCTGAATATAACCTGACTCACAGGCATGTCGTAGGTTATGGATCTTCCCAGATCTCCGTGGAGGGTATTGTCCGCCCATTTTATGAATCTTTCCACAGGAGGATCGTTTAATCCCCAGTATTCCTCCACCTCCGCTCTGGCCTCCTCCGACATGGTGGACTCGGGCCCTATGTACGACTCCAGAGGATCCACCGGAGAGGCGGATACCAGTATAAAGGATATGACGCAGACTCCTATGAGAAGAGTCAGCATTCTGGCGGCTGTGAAGCAAATATATTTTACTCTGTTCATACTAAAGTCCAGTCCTTCATATTGTTTATAACAGGCACTCCATGGCCGTGGGCATGAGGAATCTGAGTTTCTTCCGATATGTCCAGCCTGTCGCTGACAAAGTAGGTATGCTGTATGTTAACTATATAGATATAAGCGTGATCCTCCGCCGCGGAGGCCTGAACCTGCTTCCAGTATTCCACGGCCTCTTCCCTGCTTCCGGCGTTTACGGCTCCGTCTATGAGGCTGTCGGTCCTGCTGTCCGAATATCTGACGGTGTTTTTCGTGCTGTCTCCCGTGAAAGCCTCAGAGTAGAAGAGATTTTTAAGTATTATGGGATCATACTGCCCCCAGCCCCATACTACGGCATTGGAAGCGGCCGCCGTGTTTATCTCTGCCCAGGTCATCTGCTCGACCTTTATCTCAATCCCCAGAAGCTTCGCTTCAGCGGCGAATGCCTCCGCCAGCTGGTATCTTCCCGTGTCACCGCTTGGAGAAATAAGAGTAAAGGCGCACCTCTCCCCGTCTTTCACATATATTCCGTCTTCACCCTCGGTCCAGCCGGCCGCCTCCAGCAGCGCCCTTGCCTCATCCTTTCTTCCGTCTTCAAACTTCGCGGGATTTCCCCACTGAAGATTCTCGGTAAAGCCTTCCGCCGGCGTACCGACTCCGTTTAAGGCATCATCTATGATCTGCTGCCTGTCGATGCCTGTATCGAGGGCTTCTCTTACAGCCTCGTCTGATGTGACGTTATTGCCCGCGGTTACAGTCTCCCCCTTTTCCGTGGTGTACAGGGCTTCTTCCGTAACAGGGAGGCTTATCTGACGCACATCCATGGTCTCCAGATTTACTGCTCTCATACCCTCCACCTCTTCATCGGTGTAGCCCGGCTCTACCATTACAAGATCCAGCTGTCCCGACCTGGCGTTGGCTATAGCTGTATCAGGCTCCATATTCAGTATTGTAACCTGAGGAATTGAAGGAGCTCCGTCGTAGTAAGCTTCATTGGCCCTTACGATTATCTTCTGCTGAGGGTCGTACTGGACAACCTTCCAGGGACCGGTCCCCACAGGCTGAGTGTTAAAGGCCTCCTCGTCATACCCGTCGCCGGGCACAATTCCCAGGCTTGCAGTCTGATCAAGAAAAGAGGAGTATGGCTCCGTCAGAGTAAAGGCCACCGTATAATCTCCCAATGCCTCCGCAGAAGCCATTCTGCTCAGATCCACGTTTTCGTTGCTTCCCTGATTTTCCTTTACCCGGTTATAGGTAAACACCACATCCTCAGCGGTAAAATCCGATCCGTCGTGAAACCTTACGCCCTCTTTGAGAGTGAAGGTATATGTGAGAGCGTCGTCGCTTACAGTCCAGCTGTCTGCCAGGTCCCCCACATACTGAGAATCGGTCCCAACCTTTATGAGAGCGTTGTTTGTAAAGGGATATCCATCGGGCATGGCTCCTTTTACCGGATCAAGACTCTCGTCAAATATGGCGCTTCCCACATATATGGAAATGCCCTCAGGGTCATTATCTCCACCGCCTCCGCAGCCTGCCAGTACCGTCCATGAGAATACAAGGACTGCCGCCCCGCAGAGTATTTTCTTTAAGATCTTTGTCTCTTTCATTTTCCACCTCTCTCAGCCTTCCCCGAAAACAAAAAACAGGAGGCTGCTACGGCGATCATACAGATCCCACAACAGCCTTCCTGGCATGATTTCAAAATATCCTTACATCCTTTTTAACGCAACGGGAATCTCCCGGAATCCCTCCGCCCTCTGCTGAGAGCTCAAACCGCTTCCTGCGGTTCTTTCATTTTTTATATAATACACTATTCTCCGCTCTTACGTCAATACAGACAATATATTTTGCCGCGGACAGGGCGTGAAAATTTCCGAAAAACCCCCTTAAAAAAAGATGTTTCCTATTGTAAACTCCTTGTAAATTTTTCACCTTAAGCATATAATTATTTATATGAACCAGGAGGGATCATAATGGCAAAAGACAAGGTAATGATAGTGGATAATGAAATGGAGATACTCCAGCTCATAAAGCTCTATTTATCAAGAGAAGGCTACGACATCGTATGGACCACAGACAGCACAAGGGCCGCTGCTCTCGCCATGGATGAAAAGCCTGATCTCATTCTTCTCGACGTGGTAATGCCCGGCCTTTCCGGCATAGAGCTCTGCGGCAAAATACGGGAGCACAGCGATGTTCCCATACTTTTTGTAAGCTGCAAGGGTCAGGATATGGACAAGGTTCTCGGCCTTTCCATAGGAGGCGACGATTATATAACCAAGCCCTTCAGTCCTGCCGAGCTGGTGGCGAGAGTAAAGGCTCATCTCCGCCGCCGCAATATAATAAACAGCGCTCATTCCGCAGGCGGCTCTGACCACGACAGCCTTCTTTCAATAGGCGGTCTGGAGGTTAATCTCACGGCTCATACGGTAACCGTCAACGGAGAGCCCGTCCACCTTACGGCAAAGGAGTTTGAGCTCCTCGTCCTTTTCTGCAAATATCCCAACAGGGTGTTTACCAGCAGGCAGATATTCAATAATATCTGGGACACCTACGGCCTGGAGGAGGATGTGAGAACCGTAATGGTACACATAAGCAATCTGAGGAAAAAAATAGAGCCTAATCCTGAAAAGCCCCAATACATAGCCACTGTAAGAGGAGTCGGCTATAAGCTGGTTTCCGACTGACAACAGGCTCAGCGGCGGCTGACACGGAAGTTCAGCTTTTTCCCTGACATCCTGCTTATCCATACCGTCCATGGGACAGTCAGTCCCATGGACGGTATCACCATCAAGAATATGGCAAATCTGAAATTATTTTCTCATGTAATATTCGTAAGAACACTCAGAAATATTGAAGGCATAAATCCCACTGATAAAAAGACCGCCGCCTCAACGATTTTTATTCGTTAACGCGGCGGTCTCTTCGCTTATTTTATAAAGGTGTTTAAAATGTCTTTTCCTTAGTACTTTACAGGTACCTGAACGCCCATGGACTTGAGGCCTTCCTCGAAGCACTCGAAGAAGTCTTCTATATCCTTAGGAACTATTGTTCCCAGAGCGCAGAGCCTGAATGTAGGAAGATCCGAAACCTTTCCCGGATAAATGGTGAAGCCTCTTTCGTATACATAGTCGTGGATCTTCGTGAAATCGAAATTAGGATCGTTAGGATAGAGCACTGAAACAACCAGTCTTGACTGCATTTCCCTAGGAATTATATCCTTGAAGCCCAGTCTGTCAAGACCGTCGTGTATGGCCTGCCATACAGCCTGATGTCTTTCCCACTTGGCCTGCTCGCCTACCTCCCAGTATTCCTTTATGGCCTGACGGGTAGCGTATATAGTCTGTACAGGAGGTGTAAAGTGCATCTCTCCCTTATTCTTTATGAAATCATACTGCATAAACAGGTTTGTGTAGTATGATCTTGTAGGATAGTCCTTTGACGCCTCTATCATAGCCGTATTTCCTATTACGTATGAGAGTCCGGTCATGGACATGAGACCCTTCTGAGCCGAAGCCATTACAAAGTCCAGGTTGTCCTTATCCATGTCAATAGGAATCATAGCATATGTGGATGTGGTATCAACTACCATTACCTTGCCGTATTTGTGAGCCACAGCGCCTATCTCCCTTATAGGGTTGAGGACGCCTGTTCCTGTCTCATGATGACAGCAGTATACTACGGCGATGTCAGGATCAGCCTTAATAGCCTCCTCAGCCTTGGCAACGTCAATTGGCTCGGTGATAGGAAGCTTCAGGTTTACGTGATCCATATGATAGTACTCGGCTACCTCCGCCGCTCTGCCGGAATAGGCTCCATTGTTGAGAACCAGGATCTTCTTTCCTTCCGGAACCAGCGAGTTAACGCAGGCGTCGATATTTATTGTTCCGGAGCCTGTGAAGAGCACGGCAGTGTACTTATTGAGATCACCGTGAACTATCTTTACCAGGTCTTCTCCCATTTCCTTCATTATCTGTCCGAACTCCTTTTCTCTCGGGCAGATGTCGGGAACTACCTGCGCGTATTTTACAGTATCTGTAGTAGTCGCAGGGCCGGGATTAAGTAATACGTTTCTCTTTACCTTAGGATAATCCATTTTTCTCCTCCTTTAAAACAAAGCCGGGTATTGCCGGCTGCCGCCGGCTGACTTTGTTCATGCTCCGGCCCGCCCTTAAGGACGGACCGGAGCAGTCAAAAGCAATAACTTACTATTGGATTTTAATGAAAAGCTGTATATGTATTATCTGCTGCGGACTAATTCTTTTCCGGCTTTTTGTTGAGTCCCCAGCCTGCTATTATAGCTATTACTATAATAGCTATGCACACGCCTGCTACGGCTGTGAACACCAGCGTCCAGTTGCCGCTGTTGGTGAGAACGCTTCCGAAGAATATAGCCTGAACGGATGCCCCCAGGTAGGCGAAGCAGTCGAGAACACCTGTCGCCGTTCCCGCAAAGGCTCTTCCTCCTACGTCAGTAGCATATGCCCATACGAGGCTGTTTATGGCGTAAATGAAGAATCCGGCTATGAACAGCAGACACTGAGCGCCTATTCCAGGGCCTACGAACATGAAGAAGAACACCGTGGCTCCGGCTACCGCCGCGCATATTATTACCATAGGAAGTCTGTTCTTTGAAAAATACTTGTCTGATATCCACGGGATTACAAATGCGCCTATGGCCATTCCCAGAGGAAGCATTACTGTTCCCAGAATACCCGCTTCTATATCCACTCCGAATTCCTGTGTATAATATGTAGGAACCCATGTAAGAAGTCCGTATCTGGCTATGCTGGACCCGGCTATTATGAGAAGCCACAGGTCAAATCTCCACATCTTCAGGAGATATATGTAAGGGAAGAGCTTGCCCTTTTCGGCAACCATCTGCTTCAGCTCTTCATCCTGCTCGTTTCTTTCGGCGTCGCTGTCAACGTAATCCTTGAGACCTATTTTCTTAGGACTTTCCTTGCCTACGAAAATATATATTATTGCAAGTACTACCATTACGCAGGCAGGGAATATGAAGCCTGCTCCCCATCCCAGGTCAGGAAGCAATACAAATGAAAGGGATACGGCGAGAGCCGCGAACACCTGGCCCAGACCCGAGCAGCCGTTGGCAAAGCCCGTAGCAAAGCCCCTTCTCTTTCCCGGCCACCAGTTCGAAAGGAGAGCCATTCCCGGAGACCAGAGCATGGACTGGAAGTATCCGTTAAATCCCCAGAGTACGGCTATTATTACCAGGCTCGACTGGAATCCTATAATAAAGTTGGCTATTGCCGATAAAAACATACCTACTACTATGAATCTGTTTACACCGAAGATCTCTCCAAGTCTTCCGTTAAAGAGATGGCCTATTCCGTAGGTCCAGAACAATACCGATGACAGTATTCCCAGATCCAGTTCAGTCCAGCCCTCTTGCTCCATCATGGCCGGCATTACATAGCTTATGTTCTGCCTTCCGAGATACAGGAAACAATACAGTATAGAAAATGCCAGCAACACGATCCACGCGTTTTTAGTGAAAAGCTTATATTGTTCCGGAGTATAACCTAACATATCGACGGCTTTTTTCCCGCCAGCTGAATTATCGCTCATAAGTTTCCTCCCTAAATTTTATAAAGAAAATAAATAATGA
>DVMP01000056.1 GCA_018714925.1 Candidatus Allocopromorpha excrementigallinarum | reverse complement strand
GCGCTCTTACAAGATTTATAGTTCCAAGGGAAAGAAAGGAAGAAACAGAAGTCTACATGAAGGAGTTTACACAGACTTTGAAAGTAGGAGACCCTATGGATGAAACTGTCGATATAGGCCCTGTTGTAAATGAAAACGCTTTTAAAAAGATAAAGGGGTATATAGAAAAGGGCCTGGAAGAAGGAGCGGACATGATAGTTGGAAAGGTTCCCGAAACTTGTGAAAACGGCTATTATGTAGAGCCAGTCATATTCACTGAGGTGGATAATAAAATGGTGATAGCAAGAGAAGAGATATTCGGCCCTGTCCTCTGCGTCATATACTATGACAGAGAGGACGAGGCTCTTGAAATAGCCAACGACAGTCCTTACGGACTTTCGGGAGCGGTTTTCGGAGAGGATGAGGAGGCCAGAGCTTTCGCGGAAAAAATGGAAACAGGAGTCATTCATGTAAACGGGGCGCCTTTTACAGTGCAGGCTCCTTTCGGAGGCTACAAGGAATCAGGCATAGGAAGAGAAAACAGCGTTTTCAGCTTTGATGAGTATCTGGAAATAAAATCCGTACTGGTATAAGCTTTTATAGACTTACTCGATAAGATTTTCTGAGACGACAAACTTCCGGACGCGTCGACACGTGTCCGGAGTTTGTCGTCTTATTTTTTTGATTAAATGCAGTAAGACATTTTCTTTATGCAACAGAGAATATAGAACTTTGAAAGATTCTGAATATTTTGTTGGGTTTTAAAATGTTTTTCAGTTATTTTAATGTATAAAAGAAAAATTTGCTTCAAACAAAAAATTGGCATGTATTTTGTTATTCTATTTTATATATTGTTATATTAAAGCTACAGCATTATAAGCGGAAGACATTTCAGAGTAAAGGTATGTTTTTTCAAGGAGGATAAAATGATTATCAATTATGATTTCGGATTTCTTCATAACACAGAGGTTATATTCGGGGAAAACAAGATAGAATGTCTGCCGGAAAAGGTGGGAGAGTATGGGAAAAGAGCAATAGTTATTTCCGACAAGGGAATCTCCAAAACGGGCATAGTTCAAAGAATTACGGAAGCCTTAGAAAGGAATAATATAGAGACAAAGGTATATGACAACGTAGTGGCGAATCCCAGGGACACAAGCTGTCAGGAAGCGGCGGATATGGCCGGTGAATTCGGAGCCGAGGTAATTGTGGGAGTCGGCGGAGGAAGCGCCATGGATACGGCAAAGGCGGTAAATGTCCTGATGACCCATGGAGGAACATGCTCGCACTGGGCAGAGGTGAGAAAATTCGATAAACCTCTTCTGCCTCTTATATGTGTGCCGACAACCTCGGGAACAGGAAGCGAGGTTACCTTTGAAGCTGTAATAACCGCCACTGATCTCGGAAGAAAGGTATCAATGTCAGACGGAAACAAGCTGGCACCGAAGGCGGCTGTTATGGATCCGGCTTTGACGCTGACGGTGCCGCCCCTTGTGACGGCTTCTACCGGGATGGATGCTCTTACTCATGCCATAGAGGCTTATACCTGCAAATTCGCTCAGCCCATATCCGATGCTCTCGCCATTTATGCCATAAAGAGGATCGCGGGGAGTATTGAAACAGCCACAAATGAAGGAGACTCTCTCTGGGCCAGGAGAGACATGATGCTGGGAAGCCTTATGGCGGGAATCGCTTTTACCAATTCCTATCTGGGGGCTGTTCATTCATTTTCTGAACGACTGGGAGGATTTTACGATATACCTCACGGAATAGCAAACGCCATATTCCTTCCCTTTGTTACAGAATTTAATATATCCGCTGACTATGAAAAGCACGCTGCAGTGGCCGCGGCCATGGGAATAGACACCTACGGCATGGATGACAGGGAGGCCTCGGAGGCCCTTGTGAAAAAGCTCTTTGAAATGAACGAAGCCCTGGGCATACCGAAGTTCAGTGAGCTTGAAATGGTAAATCCGAAGGATTTTCCTGAGATAGCGCACCTCTGCGAGACTCATCCATGCGGCTTTAAAGCGAATCCGAGGGATATAACCTACGAGGATTACATGGATATTTTCAATAAAGCATATAAATACTGATAAAAAAGCAAGTAAAAATAAAAGCAAGTAAAAACAGGAGGTATGTATGAATCTGAGAAAAATGCATCTCAACATTAACGGAGCGGATCGCATGTTTATTTACGATCCGCAGAAGGACACTCTGGCAGACGTCCTCAGGAGGCTGGGGCTCACAGGTGTAAAGGTAGGATGCGGAACTGGCGTGTGCGGAGCATGTTCCGTAATTCTGGATGGAAAGGTTATCCGCTCATGTACAAAGAGAATGAAGACTGTAAAGGAATACAGCGAGGTAACTACCATAGAGGGAATAGGTATCCCTAATAATCCTCATCCTCTTCAGGTGGCCTGGATAAACTGCGGAGCCGTTCAGTGCGGATTCTGCGTACCGGGATTTATAGTGTCCGCCTTCCAGCTTTTGAAGGAAAACATAAGCCCTACGAGAGAAGAAGTAAGAGACTGGTTTCAGAAGCACAGAAATGTGTGCAGATGTACCGGATACAAGCAGATTGTGGATGCGGTGATGCTGGCTGCTGAAGTTATGCGGGGAGAAAAGACCATAGAGGAGATTCAGTATCAGCCGGATAAAAACAATAAAGAATACTACGGAAAGCCTGTAGTAAGGCCTATTGCTTTGGGAAAGGCATGCGGCGTTGTGGACTACGGCGATGATATTGAACTGAAGATGCCGGCGGAAACTCTCCACGTGGCTGTGGTGCAGCCGAGAGTTACCATACACGGGAAAATCCTCAGTATAGATTATTCCGAAGCTGAAAAGATGCCGGGAGTTGTAAAGGTTATAACGGCCAAGGATGTGCAGGGAACAAACCACATGGATCTTTGGACATGCTCCCCTCTGTCAACGACAGCGAAAACGCCTCACAGCATTATTGTACACGACAAAATAAGGATGATCGGAGATGTAGTGGCTCTAGTGGCAGCTGATACCAAGGATCATGCGAGAGCCGCGGCGGCGGCGGTAAAGGTAGATGTGGAGCCTCTGCCGGGCTATACCAATTATCTTGAGGCAGCCATGCCGGATGCCATAAGAATACATGAGGATTCTCCAAACATTTACGCCGTATGGCCGATGCTCAAGGGCGCCGAGGAGGTGCCCGAAATAATAGAGGAATCAGAATACAGCGTTGAAGGATCCTTTTATTCCTCCAGAGAGCCGCATCTTTCCATAGAAGGAGATACGGTGCAGGCCTACTATGATGACGAAGGAGTTATGACAATACACTGTAAGTCCCAGTCCCTTTACTGGAACAAGGCTGACGTGGCTCAGGCCATAGGGCTTCCTCCTGAAAAAGTAAGGCTTGTGCTGAACCCTACAGGCGGAAGCTTCGGCTGGTCCATTACAGCGACCTCCTTTGCTCTGGCGGGGGTGGCGGCCATGGCAACCAACATGCCTATAGCTCTTTCCATGTCTTACGAGGAGTTTATGCACTTCAGCGGGAAGAGGTCAGCCTGCTACAGCAACGGCCGTCTGGCATGTGATGAAAACGGTAAATTTACGGCGGCTGAATTTGACTTCGGTATTGACCACGGAGCCTATTCCGAGATGGGTGACGACCTGGCAAATAAGGTAATAAGATTTCCTATGTTCCCTTATTCCGTTGATCATGCCAGCGTACTGAGCCGTGTAGCCTTTACAAACATAGGCTTCGGAACAGCCTACAGAGGGTACGGATCTCCTCAGGCCTATACGGCCAGTGAGGCCCTTGTGGACATGCTGGCTGAAAAAATAGGGATGGACCCATTTGAAATAAGGTGGAGAAATATAGCAAGGCCGGGAGACACCAATATAGCCAGCCATGAGTACAGAGACTATCCTATGGAAGAGATGATGAAAAAGCTCAAGCCTCTTTATGAGGAAGCAAAGCTCATTGCCGAAAAGGAAAGCACTCCTGAGAAAAAACGAGGAGTGGGAATTTCTTGGGGAGGCTTCAATGTTTCCGACCAGCCTTTTGATCAGTGCGGCGTGGCTCTTGAGCTCAATGAAGACAATACTGTTACAAAGTATGATACATGGCAGGATCTCGGACAGGGAGCTGATGTGGGATCCTTAATGGTAACCCTTGAAGCCTTAAAGCCTCTTGGCCTCACTCCGGATCAGGTGCGAGTGGTGCAGAACGACACCGGGACATGCCCTAACAGCGGCTCTTCAGCCAGCAGCAGATCTCATTTTATGAACGGAAAGGCCACTATACTGGCGGCGGAAAAGCTTCTCGATGCCATGAAGAAGCCTGACGGAACCTACAGGACCTACGCTGAGATGGTTGAAGAAGGAATCCCTACAAAATACGAGGCGGTTCACAACAACGGAACCATTCCGGGGCTGTCGCCGACAGATCCTTTTACGGGACAGGGAAACCCTTCTCCTGATTATACCTATGCCCTCAATATGGCTGAGGTAGAGGTGGATATGAAGACAGGCAAGACGACAATCCTGAGATTTATATGTGTGGATGATGTGGGTGTAATAGGAAATATACATGCGGTAGAAGGACAGGCCTACGGAGGAATATCTCACAGCATGGGATTTGCTCTGAGCGAAGACTACCAGGATGTAAAGAAGCACAATAACCCTTATTCCTGCGGTGTTCCATATATTAAGGACATACCTGACGATATAAGGCTTATACATAATACAACGGTGAGAAAATTCGGACCTTTCGGATCATCGGGAGCTTCCGAGGCCTTCCAGTCGTCAGGCCATGTAGCTATACTTAACGCCATAAACAATGCCTGCGGAGTCAGAATATATGAGATCCCCGCGAAGCCGGAAAAGGTTAAGGCGGGAATAGAGGCCCTTGAAAGAGGGGAGAAAATAGAGCCGACCAGATATTATCTGGGACCTGATATGTACGATGAGATTGAAAGAGTAAAGAATTCAAGGATAGACTGATGAAGGAAAAAACATTTTGGGAAAGGTACGGGCTGGATCTGTGTCTGGAAGAGGAAAAAGCCTTTTGCGCCTCTGACTGTCCCTTCCATATGGATATAACCGGTTTTCTGTCAAAAATTGAAAAGAAAAGATGGGGGACAGCCTACGCTGATCTGAGAAACGCCATGGCCTTTCCCGAAATAATTTCAGCCCTTTGTGATGAGCGGTGTGTAAAAAGATGTCCGCGCCGTAAAATTGATGATCCCATAAAGCTTAAGGAGCTTGAAACAGTCGTGATCGCCAAGGGGGCGGAGAGAGGGCGGGCTAAGTATAATCTGCCGGAAAAAAAGGAGAGGGTGGCAGTTATAGGCGCGGGCATAAAAGGAATGGCCTGCGCTCTCCGCTTATGTGAAAAAAAATATCAGGTGACTGTTTTTGAGAAAAGCGATCGTATAGGGGGACATCTCAATGAGCTTCTTGAGTCTGACTTTGTCAAGGAAAATATTTTAAAACAGTTTGCAGATGAAAAAGTTGAGATAGTTCTGGGAAAAGAAATAAGAGATGCTGGTGAGATAGAGGAAGCATACCATGCGGTTTATAAATCCACCGATGAAAAGGAGGGCGCCGCTCATAAGGATATCATGAGGAGCTGTAAGGAGGGTATCGAGGATGCCAAGGCCATAGAATTTTATCTGAAAACAGGAAAATACTCATATACTCATGAAAATATAGAGACGTGTCTTCCTGAGCCAAACCTGGAGGATATAAAAAGGGAGAAGGCGTTTCTCAGGGAAGGAGCGCCGGCAGACGGAGAAGCGGCTGTTAAGGAGGCAAAGCGGTGCCTGAGATGTACCTGCGATGCCTGTAAAAAAAGCTGTGATCTGCTCAGCTACTTTGGAAAACCTCTTCTGAAGTCTATGGAAGAAATCAGGGCCACAACAGAGGTTAAGGGAGTCCTGGGAGAGAACATGACTGTAGCCGCAAAGCTGATAGCGCTCTGTGATCAATGCGGAAGATGTGTTCAGGCATGTCCCGAAAATATAGATATTAAGAAGGTTTTTTTCGATGCCAAAAGAAAGCTTCTCCAAAGAAACGACGTTCCCTGGGCATTTTACTACAATTTTATAAGGGATATGAACAGAGCCAACAGCAGATATGACATAACTAAAATCCCTGATAACAGTAAATCTCCAGCGAGGATGTTTTTTCCCGGATGCCGCCTGGGCGCCATGGGCAGCCGATATGTAACAATGGTGTATGATTATCTTAAGAAAACCCTGGGAGATGTGGCGCTGGCTGTAAGATGCTGCGGAATGCCCGCCTATGCTGTGGGAGATACGGAAAAGGCCGAAACCGCGGTGAAAGATTTTGAAAATCTGTGGAAGACCATGGGAAGGCCCGAAGTGATATTCGCCTGTCCCAGCTGCCGCGACAGACTCGGATCGGATGTTAAAGGGCTTAAGGCTTCTTATCTGTATGAATACATAGAGCCCGTATATTATGATGACTGCCGGGAGATATCTGTCTTTGATCCTTGCGGAGGAAGGGAGCAGACGGAGCTTCATGACCTTATAAGAAGAAAGCTTGAGAAGGCCGGCTATGAGCTTTTACCTTTGAAATATGAAAGAAGCGAGGCAAAATGCTGCGGATTCACAAGCAATATGCACGAAATAAACAGAAGCTTCGAGAAATACGTATCTCGTGAAAAAAAGAAAGAGCTTGGAGGAGAGAGGCTTCTCGTGACATACTGCGCCAACTGTAAAAATATTTTAAACAGAAGCGGAGTAAAAACAGTGCATTATCTGGATTTATTTGTGGGAATGGAGAAAGACTCCACAGAAGTTGTGGACATAAACAGTGAAGAAGAAAA
>DVMP01000055.1 GCA_018714925.1 Candidatus Allocopromorpha excrementigallinarum | reverse complement strand
GTCAACGATATCGGCAGGCTTTCCATACATATAACGTGTAATGATATAGCTTCCAATGGAGTTCAGCCTCTGGGCATCATGCTGGCAGTGATGCTGCCGGAGGGGACGACGGAAGATGATGTGGAGCATATCATGGGGCAGGCCGCCGAGACGGCCGGACGTCTGGGAGTGGAGGTCATCGGAGGTCATACGGAGATCACGCCCGCTGTCAATCAGCCTGTGATAGTGTCGACAGCCATCGGCAAGACTCTGGCAGGCCATTCCCAGAGCGGCGACGATATGGTGCCTGGCGACTACATAATGATAAGCAAATCCATCGGCTTGGAGGGAAGCGGGATCATCGCCTGCGACCATGAGAAAAAGCTGATGGATGTACTGACAGAAGAGGAGCTGGCGCGCGCCAAATCATTCCTCGATATGGTCAGTGTCGTACCGGAAGGTGTAGTGGCCGGGAAGGTAGGGACTCACGGTATGCACGACATAACAGAAGGCGGTGTCATGGGGGCTGTCTGGGAGATGTGTCAGATCTCTCATAAGGGAGCCCGGGTGTGGTCGGATGAGATACCTGTAGAGCCGGAGACAGAGAAGATCTGCGATTTTTTCCATATCGATCCTACTCGCCTGATTTCCAGCGGCGCTATGGTCATAGTGACGCCAAAGGCGAAGAAAGAGGAGATGCTGGCCGCTATGGACGCGGCTGGGATAAAATGTACTATCATAGGCCAGGTGGAAGAGGAGAGCTTCGGCGTCATGGACAGTTCGGGAGACTGCCTGACTGAGATAGAACCACCATATGCGGATGAGATATATAAGGTGGTGGGGAAGTAGGCGCAGACTGGAATGAGCTACATACCCCTTGACGTGGCTTCTCAAACATAATATAATCATAGAGATAAATTGCCTTTTGATGGTTCCGCTCGCATGGTTTGGGTCCTGCGCAATAGGACGCCGTGAACCTTGTCAGGTCCGGAAGGAAGCAGCAATAAGCGGAAGCTCTTATGTGCCGCAGATAAGCCTTCTCCTACGCCTGCGGAGCTTTCAAAGGGCAATTTCTTTTTGGAAAGAGGTAGTCACATGCATAAAGCCTTGTACAGAACATACAGACCTGAAACATTTGAGGAGGTTCTCGGACAGGAGCACATAGTCAGAATACTGAAAAACCAGATAAATTCCGATACCGCGGGGCACGCCTATCTTTTCTGCGGAACGAGGGGAACGGGAAAGACCACCATGGCGAGAATTCTGGCAAAGGGTCTTAACTGTCTCGGCGAGGGAGAAAGACCCTGCGGTGAATGCAGCGCATGTAAAAGCATAAAGGAAGGAACGTACCTCGACGTTATTGAAATCGACGCGGCCTCAAACAACGGAGTGGACAACATAAGAGAGCTCAGAGAAAGCGTCAAGTATCCGCCCGCGGCAGGCAGGAAAAAGGTATATATAATAGACGAAGTTCATATGCTTTCTTCCGGAGCCTACAATGCCCTGCTGAAAACTCTTGAGGAGCCTCCCGAATATGTGGTGTTCATTCTGGCCACTACGGAGCCTCACAGGCTTCCGGCCACTATACTTTCAAGGTGTATGCGGCTGGACTTTAAAAGAGTGCCGGAAAGAAAGCTTATAAAGGGAATGGCTGACATATGCCTCCGGGAGGGCATAGAGGCGGAGGAAAACGCTCTGAGAATAATAGCGGCCAACGCGGACGGCTCCGTGAGAGACGGACTCAGCATACTGGATCAGTGTATATCAGGAGCTGAAGGAAAGCTTTCCCCGGCCGATGTTCTGGAATTTCTCGGCGCTTCGGGAGAGGAAACCTTTGTGCGGCTTACAGACAGTGTAATAAAGGGAAAGACTGCGGAGGCCATAACGGTGCTTGGTGAAGCTCTCGCTGACGGCAAGGACGTCAGACAGTTTATGCGCGACTGGGTGAATCATTACAGAAATCTCCTTATGACAAAGTTCATAAAGGATCCCGGCGATATAATAAACCTGTCGGCGGAAAATACAGACAGAATAAGAAAGCAGAGCGATTCTGCCGGTCTTGAAGACATAAACAGGGGAATACTGGAGCTTTCGAGAACCTTAAACGAGGCCAGATGGTCAACTCAGCCGAGAATACTTCTGGAGGTGGCTATAGTAAAGCTCTGCGGAGCGTCGGAAAAAAAGCCATATGAGAGCCGTGAGCGGCTGAGGAAAAACAAGGAGGAAGCTCTGCCTGTGAGAGAGTCGCCTTCCGGAGAAAATCCTCTTAAGGAAAAGAAAAATGAAGCTCTGCCGGGAGATGATCTTCGGCAGGAGAAAGCATCCGGCGGCGAGGAATACGATTTAAACGCTTTGTGGAGGGCTGTTTTTGAAGACGGAGAGGCTGCCAAGGGAAGCTTTTATATAATAGGAAGCAGCAGCCGCCTTATCGGCGTTGAAGAAGACAGCTTCACGGTAGAGACCTCTTCGGAGCATGTGAGAATACACGCGGAAAACAACAGAGAGCTTCTTGAGGAGCTCATGGAAAAGCATACGGGAAAGCGCAGAGCTATGAAGCTCGCCGCCGTTAAAGAGACTGAAAGGGACGAAGGCGCCGGCCTGGAGAGGGCCGCCGCCGAAGCGGAAAAGCTTCTGGGCGTCCGTGTTGAGATAAAATAGATTTGGAGGAATTAAAATGGGAAAAGGAATGAGAGCAGGTAAAAAGCCTAAGGGCCCCGGTATGGGAAACATGCAGAAGCAGATGCAGCAGATGCAGGCCATGCAGAAGAAGATGGATGAGGTTCAGGCGGAGATAAATCAGATGGAAACCTCGGCGTCCTCGGGAGGCGGCGCCGTAACAGTTATAGTCACGGGAGCCAAGGAGATAAAGGATATTCAGATAAAGCCTGAAGTGGTTGATCCTGACGATATAGAGATGCTTCAGGACCTTATACTGACCGCAGCCAACGAGGCGCTCAGACAGATGGAAGAAATTTCCCAGGGAGAAATGAGCAAGCTTACAGCCGGCCTGGGAATACCTGGATTTTAAAAGGGGAGAGTCTTTCGTATAAAACCATGAAACACTACGCCAAACCCCTTAACAAGCTGATAAACGAGCTTTCGAAGCTTCCCGGCATAGGCGGAAAGACGGCTCAGAGACTGGCCTTTCATATACTGTCTCTGGAGGATAAGGAAGCCTTCGCTCTGGCGGACGCCATAAGGGAGGCAAAAACCTCCATGAAATTCTGTTCTGTGTGCGGCAACCTTACAGATGTGGATCCATGCGCCATATGCTCCGATGGGACGAGAGACGGAAAGGTCATCTGCGTTGTGGAAAGTCCCAGAGATGTGGCGGCAATGGAGAAGATAAAGGAATACAGAGGTCTGTATCACGTCCTTCACGGGGTCATTTCTCCCATGGAGGGAAAGGGGCCTGAGGATATAAATCTTAAAAGCCTCATAACGCGGCTCAGGGAAAAGGATGTGAGGGAGCTTATAATAGCCACCAATCCCAACATAGAGGGAGAAGCGACGGCCATGTATATAGCCAGGCTTGTAAAGCCGGCGGGAATAAAGGTGACCAGAATAGCTCACGGTATACCTGTGGGAGGAGATTTGGAATATGCCGATGAAGTGACGCTCCTGAAGGCTGTGGAGGGGCGCAGAGAACTGTAGGCTTGTCATAAAAGGGAGAGAAGATGAATACTGTTTAAGAGACGATGTACGTCGTCTCTTATTTTTATGGTCACAGATCTCAGGGGGAGGAAAATATGGATTTTGATACGGAGATAAAGGTGTTTCTTGCATACGCGGCAGGAGTTCTGGCGGTGTATCTTATGGGGAGATTTCTGCTGACCCCCTTAAAGATAACCCTCAGGCTCCTGATAAGCAGTCTGGCGGGAGGAGCGGCTCTTTTTCTGATTAATCTTCTGGGAAGAAATACAGGGATTTTTGTCCCCTTAAATCCTCTCACAGCGGTTTTCGCGGGAGCTCTGGGCATACCGGGAATTGTGGGGATGATTTTGTTTTTCTGGGGAAAGTCTCTTTTTTGATACAGCAGATAATCAAAAATGAGAAAATTTCATATTCTATTGACATATAAACTCTATAACAAATATAATGAATTATCCGAAAATTCGATGGATTGTCACAATTCACATAATGGCGCAGCAATAATATCTGTTTTCCTGTCTTTTATAAAGCTGTTCAGCTTCAGGCAATTTTCGGTTATTCTGAAATTTTAAGACAAAGGAGGTAAATAATCTAAGAAAGCAACTATTCAATAAGGAGGGAAATTATGTCAGAAGAAAAGAAAGTAAACGCTTCTGAACCGCAGGAACTAAAGCGCGGCATTAAAAGCTGGCAGGTGGCGTTCATCGGTCTCGGAGGTGTTATCGGTTCATGTTATTTCTTGGGAGTCGGCTGGTGTATTCAGGTTATGGGACCTTCAGTATTCTTCGCTTTCGCGGTAGTTGGTCTCATTGTATTCGGACTTATGATTTCTTATGCGGAGCTTCTTGTAAACCTGCCGAGAAAAGGAACCTTCGTAGCCTATACCAATGAATTCCTGGGGTCCACGCTGTCGGTGGGCATGGGCTGGTCCTTCTGGTTTAACTGGGTGTGCTACTGTCCTTCGGAAGCTATAGCGGTTTCATATGTACTGCAGGAGCTGACGGGGAACAACAGCCCTATAGCCTATGTGGCCTTTGCTCTGGGAACCATGGCTGCCCTGACGGTGATAAATCTCTGCGCTGTGGATATTTTCGCAAAGATAGAGTCGGGACTTGCCATTACAAAGGTTATCGTTATTATTCTGTTTATACTTGTGGCCTTCGGAATCTGGATCGGACTCTGGGGAAGTCCTGACAGCGCTGTTCTGGGAGCAGTTGAAGAAGGCTTTAAGGGTATGGGCATCAACTTCGGAAGCGGAAGCATATATCACGACCTGTTCCCTAACGGTGTTTCGGTAGTTCTCATACTTATGGTAGTGGTTCTCGTTACCTTCCAGGGAACCGAAATCGTAGGTCTTGCGGCTTCGGAGTCACAGAACCCCGACAAATCGGTGCCTAAGGCATGCAGAAGCGTTACATATCGTATAGTGGGACTGTACCTTGTTCCTATTCTGCTGGTGCTTCTTCTGTTCCCTACGGAGCTGGCAACGGATGTAACGCCTGTATTCTCAGACGTAATGGCGGCATACGGATTTGAAACTCTGTCCATAGTATTCCTGGCGGTAGTTCTTGTAGCGGCCTTCAGCTGTGCCAACACGGGATTTTACGGAACTGTAAGATGTATGTACGGTCTCTCGGTAGAGGGGCTTGCTCCTAAATTCCTTTCAAAGCTCAGCAAGAACCAGGCTCCGCAGAGAGCTGTACTCTTTACGCTGCTGTTCATGTGGATCGTTCTGGTAATCGGACTTATATCAGAGCTTACAGGGTTCCTCTCCAATCTTTACGGAAACCTTCTGTCTCTGTCGGGATTTACGGGAACTCTCGCGTGGGTAGGAATTATAGCTTCCCAGAAGAGATTCAGAGGCAAGCTCAAAAAGAACGGATACGACCCCGATACGTGTCTGAAAGCCCGGGTTAAGAAGCCGATGGCATGGATACCTTGGTTCGCCATGATAGCTCAGCTCTGCTGTCTTCTGGTTCTCGCCTTCGGAGATATTCTTGATCCTGAGGGCAACGCCGGAGGAGGAATAGTTGTATTCTCCATAGCCGCGGCAGCTGTAGTTATTCCTATGATAGTTTACAAGGCAGCCAAGGCGGCCGGCAAGGTGGGAGATATCAACGCCCTTGGAAGTCACGAGAAGACCTTTGAGGAAACCTTCCCAAAGCTGAAGTAAAGGTAAAGAAAAAAATATTGTAACTAGTTTAATGATAAAAAGAGGACAGATTTGCTGTTCTCTTTTTAATATTCTGAAAATTGGTGTAACTTTTCCCGGCCATAGGCTATAATATAGAAATAGAAATCATATTTACATGTCTTTATTTATTAAAGCGATTTGAAAGGAGGGAAAAATGAGTCAGCAGCAAAACAATGCTCCTGTAGGCGTTGATGATCATGGGCTGAAAAAGCATAACATCAAGGTTTCGACTGTTGTGTTCATGATTTTCTGTCTTTGTGCCGCCGGAGCCTACGGCATCGAGGAAATGATGCCTGAGTCGGGACCGGGACTTACCATCATCATGCTCATCGTGCTGCCTATAGTATGGAGTACGCCTCTCGGACTTGTGGCTTCCGAGCTGGGATCCGCCAGACCGCAGGAGGGCGGCTACTACAAATGGGTGCAGGAAGCTCTGGGGGAATACTGGGGGTTCCAGGCAGGCTGGTGGAGAACTATATCCATCTACATAGACAATACTCTTTATGTAATTCTTGCCGGAGGCTATCTCGCCAACGCCTTTGACTGGGGCTGGGGCATGGAGTTTGCCTTCAAGGTACTGATGATACTGGTATTCACCTATATAAACATAAGAGGTGTAAAGGACGTGGGAATAGTCAGCAATGTGCTGGCCATACTGGTAATAGTCGCCTTTGGAATGGTAGCTGTATGCGGATTCCTTAACTGGGAGCAGAACCCGATGGAGCCTATAACAGCCGATGGAACCATAATGGGATTCTCGGGAATAGGCTTTGCCGACTGGGTATACTACATAGGAATGGGAATAGCTCTCGGAATGTGGATGTACGCCGGATATGAATCCATGTCCACCATTGCCGGAGAAATAGAAAATCCGCAGGTAATACCAAAGGCCACTATGATAACAGTACCTCTCATTATGGCCGTTTATATCTTCCCGACTGTGGCGGGACTGGCTACGCTCACCGATGAAAAGGTAGCCAATCTTCTGGGAATTTCCGTGGCGGAGGTACAGGATGCCGGAGGCGCGTGGGCCTTCTGGGGCACTGAACCCGGGACCGTGGGATATGCCGATGTGGTGACGGCCAACTGGGGGCCGGCCTTCGGAATATTCTTCGTTATAGTGGCTGTCCTGGCCCAGTGCTCTATTTACAATACGTATATAGCTTCGGGATCAAGAGGCTTCTTCGCTCTGGCGGATGACCATCTTGCACCGCCTGTACTTGTAAAATGCGACAAGAAGCATGGTGTTCCTTACGTATCAGTACTTACGGTAGGCATTGTCAATCTCATACTTTGCAATTTCGCCTTTACGGCCGTAGTGGTAGTGGACGTATTCCTCCTCATATCAGCCTACGTAATGATCTTTATATCGGCTATGATACTGAGGAAGAGAATACCTGACGAGGAGAGAAAATTTAAGATTCCGGGAGGCTTCGGCTTCCTCTGCGTAATATGTATAGTGCCTTGTATAGTAGCCTTTATAGCCTTCTTCATAAACGGAACAGACTATTTTATAGGCGGAATGCTGGGAATAATTTCAGGACCTGTGCTCTACTATATCTGGAAGAGAATGTACGGCGGACTGGCGGTAAAGGATCCTGTAAATTACCCTCTTAATCCTAAGACGAAGCTGGCTATGGGAGATCTGAGAAGAATAGCCTTCAATTTCGGATTTATAGCCTTCTTCGGATTCCTGGGATATCCTTGGCTCAAGTGGTTTGAAGGAGACTGGGGTCCCGAGTATTATGAAGAGGCATACAGCTCAGGCTTTTTAAAGGATTTTGACCTTATGTTAAACATAATACTGGTGGCGTCTGTAATATTCGCAGTAATAGC
>DVMP01000054.1 GCA_018714925.1 Candidatus Allocopromorpha excrementigallinarum | reverse complement strand
TTTATCGCAATAGAAGAATTTTCAAAAAACATTAATTCAACTGGAAATTTGACAGTTTTAAGCAGATGGTATATAAAAGAATATATTGCGAAAAAGCCTTTATGGTTATTTTTTTGACGGAGGTATTTAAAATGGCATTTGCGGAAAAGGAAACGGAAGAGCTTTTAGACCGGCTTAAAAGGGAATATCCTGACGCCGGCTGCGCTCTGGAGCACAGAAACGTGTACGAGCTTCTCATAGCGGTAGTGCTGTCGGCGCAGACCACAGACAAAAGCGTCAACAAAATAACCCCTGTTCTTTTTGAGAAATATCCTTCAGCGGCCTGTCTGGCGGAAGCGGACCGGGAAGAGGTAATGGATATTATCAGAACCATAGGAATGTATAAAACCAAGTCCGGAAACATAATTGCTCTGGCAAAGTGTCTGACGGAGGAATATGACGGAAAGGTTCCCGATGATTATGATAAGCTTATAAAACTCCCGGGAGTGGGAAGAAAGACCGCCAACGTGGTTTTGTCAGTAGGCTTCGGTCATGAGAGAATCGCTGTTGACACTCATGTTTTCAGAGTAACCAACAGAATAGGATTGGTACATGAAAAGGATGTCCTTAAAACAGAGCTGGCTCTTATGGAAGCTCTTCCGGAAAGCAGATGGACGGAAAGCCATCACAGCTTTATATTTCATGGAAGAAACTGCTGCTCCGCGAGAAATCCCAGATGTGAAAAATGCGTCATAGAGGATATGTGTATGAAGGCGGGGCTTGAATAGAATGAACCGACCTCCAAACTGTTAGATATTTAGGTCTAACTTTTGGGGGTCGGTTCAGTTCTCACCGGTTTTATGTCTGTTAAAGGCAGCCTACGCGTTCCTTCCGCAGCAGTGCTTGTACTTTCTGCCGCTTCCGCATGGGCACGGATCGTTTCTGCCTGTTTTCTTGCCCTTTACCACTGTTTTTGATTTTTTGTAGGCCTTTGTTATTTCCTTTATTTTCTCCTCACCGAGAATGCTCAGCCACTGAGGAAGGCTGTAAAGGTGGTCGGCGTCAGCCGCCAGCATGTTGTAAAAAAGCTTCTCGGGATCAATTTCAATTTCAACCTGGGAATCCTCATCAAAATTCTCAAAATCGTTTTCTTTTTTCAGACTGCTGTTTACTCCGTCAAGGAAGCCCATGAAAATAACGGGACGCACCTGGTAGCTCTGAGAAAGCTCTCCCAGCTTTCCGGTCACCTTTTTACCGGGATCGTCGAGAATGCTGCCGTAGATTTTTTTCTCAGCCTCGCTGTACTCCTCCCAGAACTCGCGAAAAGTATCTTCAGTCTGATTTTCTATAAGCTCTCTCCATTGTTCAAATAATGTCATTTAAAGAACCCTCCTTACTATTTCCATAACATCCCCCATAACGGCGCTGCCTGTAGGAAGGGGTCCGGCGCCTTTGCCGTAAAACATAAGCTCTCCCACGGCGTTGCCTTCGACGAACACGGCGTTGAACTCCATGTTTATACTGGCCAGAGGGTGACTTTCCTTCAGGCGCATAGGCCTCACCTCATAATTAAGACTGCCGTCGTCGTTTTTTGACGCTTTGGCAATGAGCTTGATAACACAGCTGTCCGCCCGGGCGCTTTCTATATCCTCCTTTGTAATGGCTGAGATTCCCGTTGTGGGGATATCTTCAGGATGAACGTACTGATCGAACATCAGAGCCATGAGAATAGAAAGCTTGTTGGCGGCGTCGATACCCTCTACATCGGCGGTAGGATCGGCTTCGGCAAAGCCCTTTGCCTGAGCCTCCTTTAGAGCCGTATTGTAGTCAAGTCCTTCCTTTGTCATCATGGTCATTATATAGTTGGTGGTTCCGTTGAGTATGCCGAGAACCTCATGAAATTTGTTGGCTCTGAGAGGGCCGTCGATGGAGGTGAGAATAGGTATGCCTCCGCCTACGCTGGCTTCGTATTTAAACATTACGCCGTTTTTCTCGGCGGTTTCCATTATTCTGGGATAATTGGCCGCTACGGCGGCTTTGTTGGCCGTAACCACGTGCTTTCCGTTTTCCATGGCGGACAGCATAAAGGAAGTTGCGGGCTCTATTCCTCCCAGCAGTTCTATTACTATATCTATATCCGGATCTGTGAATATGGAGTCCGGATCCGATGTGAACTTCTCAGGGGGAACATGGATGCCTCTGTCCCTGTCCACATCCCTTTCAAGTATCCTGACTATATCCACTTTCGCCTTAAGAGTTGATTCGATCTCGTCTCTGTTGAGCTCAAGAGTTTTATAAGTTCCTGTTCCGATGTTTCCGAGACCAAGCAGACCGATTTTTACTGTTTTCATTCTAAAACCTCCGTGTGAATTTGCAATTACCAGTTGATTATATAACAAAGAAGTCGGTTTGTCTTTATTTTTTCTTTTTTCCTTATAAAAAGATGTTCTCAAAAGATATCGACAAGACGACTTCTTGCGGTTTTCCCGCGATTATTATAAACTGAAGAAAACAGACGTAAGTAGAAAGGAAAGAAAATGGCGATTCATATAGTTCTTGTGGAGCCGGAAATACCGCCGAATACGGGAAATATAGCCAGAAGCTGCGCGGCGACGGGAGCGGTGCTTCATCTTGTGAAGCCTCTGGGATTTTCCATAGATGACAGGAGCCTTAAAAGAGCGGGGCTGGATTACTGGCCCTTTGTAAAAATTCAAATTCATGAGAGCCTGAAGGAATTCATGAGGGAATACGAGAGCAAGCGCCGTGAGGGAAGGATGTTTTTCGCCACCACCAGGGGAGATAAGCTCTATACTCAGGTGGAGTACCGAGATGAGGACATGGTGGTTTTCGGAAGGGAAACGGCAGGTCTTCCGCGGGAGCTTATAGAGGAGAACAGAGAAAATGCCGTAAGAATCCCCATGAGCGGCAATACGAGGCTCAGATCCCTTAATCTGGCCAATTCCGTCAGCATAATTCTCTTTGAGGCGCTGAGGCAGCTGGGATTTAAAGACCTGGAATGAAACAGGTATAAATTACTGACAAAAAATGTTCCACATGTGATATAATATAGTCTGAGGTAGGAAGATGAGTATGAGACTTGGTTATGATC
>DVMP01000053.1 GCA_018714925.1 Candidatus Allocopromorpha excrementigallinarum | reverse complement strand
GAAAGGAAAAGGAGAGGCTTACATATGAGACAAAGCCCTTGAGAATTCACAATGAAAAGAGCAAGAAATACGTGAAAAGCCCGTTAAATTATATAGGCGGGAAATATAAGCTGCTGCCGCAGATAATGCCTCATTTTCCCACGGACATCAATACTTTTATAGACCTCTTTGCCGGAGGAGCTAACGTGGGAATAAACGTGGAGGCCAATAAAATCATCTGCAATGATATAAATATTAAAATAGTTGAAATGTTCAATGCTTTTAAAAATATGGAGCTGGAAGACATTTTAGAAAGGATAGACAGCAGTATTAAAAAATACAATTTATCCAAGACCAATGAAAAAGGCTTTATCAGATTCAGAAACGCCTACAATAAAAATCCGGATCCCATAGATTTATACACATTGGCAAGCTATTCCTTCAACTATCAGTTCAGATTTAACAACAAACACCAGTACAATAATCCCTTTGGCAGGAACAGAAGTCATTTTTCAGACAGAATGAGAGAAAACCTCGTGGCCTTTGTTACAAGACTGAAGGATAAGGAGATCGAGTTTTGCAGTGAAGATTTCGTCAATATGGATCTTTCCGCGCTGGGACCTCAGGACTTTGTTTACTGTGATCCTCCCTACCTTATTACCACAGGCAGCTATAACGACGGCAACAGAGGCTTCAAGAACTGGGGAAGAAAAGAGGAGGAGCAGCTTTACAGGCTTCTTAACGATCTCAATGAGAGGAACATCCGCTTTGCCCTTTCAAACGTTCTGGTTCATAAGGGAGAAATAAACGAAAGCCTGCTGGAATGGAGCAAAGGGTACAATGTTATTCATCTTAACAGCAATTACGCCAACGCCAGCTACAACACAAGGAGGGGAGACAGCGATGAAGTTCTGATCGTTAATTACTGACTTCATCGGTAAAATGTCATGATAAGTGTTATACCGACTCAGACAACAAGGTTCAGAACATTCGGCTGGGTACAGGATCCCAGCGATTTCAGGAGCCTATGCGATGTTGTCGCCATATTCGACAAAAATTCATCAAAGCATTGTGAATTAAAAGAGAGCATTATTCCCCGGCTTGTGGAGGACAGAGACGGCAAGGCCGGACTCATAGAGGCTTTAGAGGCTGACCCGCTGAGAATCTCATACGCGGATCTTGTGGGAACATCATTTACGCCAAGAAGCGCGGCCAGATGCAACGGAATAGTACAGGCGGCCGTGCCGGGACAGGTCAGAGCTTTTATCGGAGACTGGCCTGCGGATAATTTTGTGAGATGGGCCCACGCCCTGGGGTTCATAGAGTATCATTATGAGGACGATACCTTTTCAATTACACCAAGCGGCCTTGAGCTTACAGAGGCCAGGACACAGGGAAAGGAAATCAACGAGGAGGAAAAAAAGATACTGACGACAGCTGTCCTCGCATATCCGCCGGCGGTAAGGATTCTTAAGCTTCTGGCGGAAACCGAGGAAACTCATTTAACCAAATTTGAGCTTGGCAAGAAGCTGGGATTCGTGGGAGAAAACGGGTTTACAAGTTTGCCTCAGAGCATACTGGTAAGGTCTCTTGCCGTGGAGACATCGGCGGTGGAAAAAAGTAAAATGAGAAGCGACTGGGATGGCTCCTCAGACAAATACGCACGAATGATAGCCAAGTGGCTGATAAAGCTGGGGCTCGCAGAGCAGGCTGCCAAGGAGGTGACCGTTTCAGCGGCGGGAACGCAGTATTCGGAAAAGATCGGGCAGGCGTATATGATCACTGCCGCCGGAATAACTGCTTTAAACAGGGCAGACGGACGGAGCCGACATGGAAGAATATCTAAAAACGTCTGCTTTGAAATGCTGGCGACAAAGGGTAAGGACAGGGAATTCTTACGTACAAGAAGAGCGTATATTCTTAAAATAATATCTGAGGGAAAGACAGGAACAGGAACAGAGGAAATCAAGGCGTATCTTGAGAGCAGGGGCATAAGGGCCGGCGTCGATACGATTCTCGATGATGTGCGGGGCCTTATAAATATCGGACTTAATATCGTTATAGAGGGGGAAGAAATTTTCTGGAATGACGCCATAAACGATTTTGTGCTGCCTCTGGGGCAGAATCTGACGTGCTCCGACTTAATTCAGGTTAAGGAAAAGGTGCGGGAAAAGCTCAACCATTTATCTCACGATTACCTGGCCTTAATTGATCTGGCATATGATCCGGCGCAGAACAGACTCTTTGAAATGAAAACCCTGGAGCTTCTTACAGACGAATGCGGTTATCAGGGATTACACCTGGGAGGCAGCAGAAAGCCGGATGGAATATGCTATACCCGGGGACTTGAGAAGGATTATGGAATAATAATAGATACGAAAGCTTATTCCGGAGGGTATAACCTGCCTATTTCCCAGGCGGATGAAATGGAGCGTTATGTACGGGAAAATCAGACGCGGGATCCGGAGGTCAATGCCAATGGCTGGTGGGAAGGCTTTCCCGCTGATGTGAAGACCTTTTATTTTATGTTCGTCGCGGGGCATTTTAAAGGAAATTATTTAAATCAGATAGACAGGATATGGAGAAGCACGGGCGTTTCAGGGACAGCGGTTGATATCAGCAGGCTTCTTATTACCGCGGACAGGTATAAAGGTGGAGTAATATCACACGAGGATATGGAAAACAGCTTTTTCCAAAAGGATGAAATGGGGGGAACCCTATAAAAAGGCCTTTTAAAGACACGAAAGGACAGGCTTCCCCGCTTTCTTTATTTTTCGGAATACTCTTCAACCATCTTTTTGTATTGGAGACCCCACTGTTCCATGGCATCCAGAATGGGCTTCATGGATTTTCCCAGGTCGGAAAGAGCGTACTCAACTCTCGGAGGAACCTCGGGATAGACGGTTCTGGTAATCAGGCCATCCTCCTCCATGGAACGAAGACTGTCTGTGAGAACCTTCTGACTGACTCCTTCAAGATCCCTTCGCAGCTCGTTGAATCGCCACGAGCGCATGTTCAGGTTTCTGAGGATCAGAAGCTTCCATTTACTTCCTATAAGCCTGACGGTAGTAGCTACAGGACAGGCAGGCATTTCTTCTTTGGTGAGCATGAAATCACCTCATCTTATATAATCTCAGCGGTTCAGAAACGAATGTTATACTATATTATAGTGTTATATAAGCGCAGGATCAAGAGGTCACAAAAAGGTGACCAGGTAATAGATTTGTGCGTACTTTTTTTCCTGGGTAAGGGATATTACAATAAAATCACAAAGGGAAGGATTCTTTGATATTACCAAAAAGGAGGAAAAAAAGATGGCACTTTCAAATCTTTTCGGATGGAACAGAGGGAATGAAGCACAGGCAGGGGGCTCGGCCTGCGGAGCGGGAGACAAGCCTGAGGAAAAGCCTTCGGCGTGCGGCTCGGCCTGCGGAGCGGGAGACAAACCTGAGGAAAAGCCTTCAGCATGCGGCTCAGCCTGCGGAGCGGGAGACAGATAGAAGAGAAGTTTCCCCAGGAGAGGCTCCGGCCGGCTGCCGGCCGGGGCCTGTGAAATAATATTCGGGACAACCGATTTACATATAACAAATAATAAGAGGTACGATAACATGAAACAGTATTTTTCTTTTCAGTGGCATATTACAGATGAGTGCGATCAGAGGTGCAAGCACTGCTATATTTTTTCAGAAGATAACTGCAAAGAACCGGATTCCATGACCTGGAAGCAGATGGAAGATACGTTTTACAACTGCCTTGATTTCTGCCAGGTTTACGGGAGGCTGCCTTACTTTTACATTACGGGAGGCGATCCTATTCTCCATCAGGATTTCTGGAAGCTTGCGGGGCTTATGAAGAAACACGATATCCCTTTTACCATATTGGGAAACCCATTTCATTTAAGCGATGAAGTCTGCCGCAGGCTTAAGGAATACGGCTGTGAAAAGTATCAGCTTTCTCTCGACGGGATGAGAGAGACTCACGACTGGTTCAGAAAGCCGGGCTCCTTTGATATTACCCTTGGCAAAATAGGCTGTATAAACAGAGCGGGAATACGAAGCGTTATAATGACAACGGTTTCGGGAACAAATATAGAGCAGGTTCCGGATATTATCGACGCTGTGGTTGAAGCGGGAGTCAATGTATTTGCCTTCGCCAGATACTGCCCTACCAGTGAGGAAAAGGATGTGAATATCGAGCCTGAACGATACAGAGAGTTCCTTGCTGAGTGCGACAGAAAATTTAAAGAATATGAGAGAGCCGGCTGTGAAACGTACTTTAACAGGAAGGATCACCTGTGGACCCTTTATGCCTATGAGACAGGAGAATTTAAAATACCGGAGGCAGCGGAAGAGGGAATGATCTACGGAGGCTGCAACTGCGGAAACTGTCACCTTACGATACTTCCGACAGGTGATATATTTGCCTGTCGAAGAGTACAGAACAGCAAAGTGGGAAATGTATTTGAAGACAGGCTTGCCGATGTATGGGTATGCCGGATGGAGGAGTACAGGGATTACGGAAAATTCAAGAAGTGCGCTAAATGTGAGCTTCTTTCCTGGTGCAGAGGCTGTCCTGCGGTTGCCAGCGGAAAGGCTGGAGATTTTTACGGAGAAGATCCTCAGTGCTGGAAGAAGGTGGGCTGACTGTGAATGAAGTAATGAAGACCATAGTCCACAGAAGAACTGTAAGACGCTTTGATAAAAGGCAGATAGAGGAAGATGCTCTGGAGCAGATTCTGAAAGCGGGATTATATGCTCCCAGCGCCGGAGGCAGGCAGAGTGTGATATTCGCTGTGTGCCAGGACGAAACAGTCAACGAGAGACTGGAAAAAATAAAGAGAGCCAACTCCAGGCCGCATATGGCTGAAGGAGAAAAATACGTTTCAAGAGAGCAGCCCAGTATTGCCGATGATCCCAATATAACAGACGCCTTTTACCATGCGCCGACAGTAATAACCATGTTTGCGCCTAAGGGGTTTCTCTTTTCGCCGGAGGACTGCGCCGCAGCGGCGGAGAATATGATGCTGGCAGCTGATTCCCTGGGAATAGGATCATGCTATACAGGTCAGGGCTGGACAGCCTTCGCTGCTCCTTACGGACAGGAGATTCTCCGAAAATGGGGAATCAGGAAAGACTATTACGCGGTGATACAGCTTCTTCTGGAATATCCGAGAAAGGGGGACAGCCACCCCATGCCGAAGGAAAGACGGACTGACAGAATCCTCAGATTTTAGATACGGAAAACAGGAGGTGTTAAAATGGATGCAAAAACTTGTCTGCGCAAATTACAGTATGTGGGGGTTTTGGCCTTTGCCACAGTCGATGGAGAAGGCAATCCTCAGGTACGAAATATAAGCGCTATACATTATGAGGCTGACGCCATGTATTTTTTTACAGCCAGAGGAAAGGACTTCTGCAGGGAGCTGCTGGAGGACGGACGTGTACAGGTTCTGGGATACACCAGATACAAGGAGATGATACGCCTGTCAGGAAAAGCCAGACCTGTCCCTCAGGAAAAGCAGAGCTTCTGGATAGATACCATATTCCATGAGCAGCCTTATCTGGCCAATGTTTACCCGGGAGACACCAGGGATATAGGAATCGTGTTTGAAATAAGGGATGCTGACATAGAGTATTTTAATCTGGGAGTACACCCTATATTCAGAGAGAATTATTCCATAGGAAACGGCAGGGAAGCAGCTAAGGGCTATGAGATAACAGATAAGTGCATCGGCTGCGGAATATGTGCAGAGCACTGCCCTCAAAGCTGCATAACAGAGGGAGAACCCTTCAGCATACAGCAGGAGCACTGCCTCCACTGCGGAAGCTGCTATGAACGATGTCCCGCTGAAGCAGTTGTTAAGAGAGGTGAGCTTTAATGTATGAAAAGCCGGAAACAGAAAGGCTTAAAAAGGCACTGGAGGAATGTGAAGGGATTCTCATAGGAGCTGGCGCGGGGCTTTCCACGTCCGCGGGATTCACCTATACCGGAGAGCGTTTTAAAAAATACTTCTCTGATTTTGAAGAAAAATACGGTTTTCATGACATGTATACAGGAGGGTTTTATCCCTACGACAGCAGAGAGGAATACTGGGCTTACTGGAGCCGATACATATACATAAACAGGTACGCAGACGCTCCGGAGCCTGTATATGAAAATCTCCTTTCACTTGTGGAGGATAAGGATTATTTTGTTCTGACCACCAATGTTGACCACTGCTTTCAGAAGGCCGGGTTTGATAAAGAGAGACTTTTTTATACACAGGGAGATTACGGACTCTTTCAATGCTCAAAGCCATGCTGTGACAAAACATGGGATAATGAGGAAACGGTGCGGCGAATGATGGAAGAACAGAGAAATATGAGAGTGCCGCGGGAGCTGATCCCATACTGCCCCAACTGCGGAAGACCTCTTACTGTGAATCTCCGTGCCGATGACAGATTTGTGGAGGATGAAGGCTGGCATAAAGCCTCCTTAAGATACAGGGAGTTCCTCAAGGGGCACAGAAGGAACCGTATCCTTTATCTTGAGCTGGGAGTGGGCTTCAACACCCCCGGCATCATCAAGTATCCTTTCTGGCAGATGACCTGTCAGAATCCGAAGGCAACGTATGCGTGTATCAATTACGGAGACGCGGCGGCGCCGAAGGAGATTGCGGAGCGGTCGATCTGCATTGACGGGGATATTGGAGCGGTATTGGAAAAATTAAAGTGAAAAGCAGCAGATTCATTGGCAATTGGTTACCGGGATACATTTTGTGTCGGTTGCTAAGGTATAAATCGTGTCACAATCGGCTCAGATGTTTATGCACCCATATTCGGAACAGGGAATTGTGTTCGGCGTACGGCGGTGTAGGTATTCTGGGCAGTATGGGAAAATATTAGCATGCTTTGTCTTGCCATGATGTATGAAGAAGTCTTTTCTTGGGAACTCTTTACGAAAAGGGGCAGATCTCTTGTTTTTTGTCCCGAATAATATATAGTAAACGGGACAAAAAGGAGGTGATACCCATGGCATACGGTTATGCGAAAGAGATCCAAAACTGCATTGGTGCGGCTCCTGATGGTACAATTTTTATTGTTTCCGATTTTGTGGATGTGGCGGACAGCGAGACCATACGCAGAAACCTAAACCGACTTGTGCAGGCTGGTACACTCCGGCGTATTTTGAAAGGCGTCTTTGAAAAGCCGAAATTCAGCAAGCTCCTTGGGGAATATGTGGCGGCGGATCCGGATACGATCTGAATGGAGATGAAAGGCAGTACTTCTTGCAGAAGGGAACGAAGCAACGGATTGGATTTACACTGTGATCAAAGAGATCCGCAAAGGAGAAAAATACCAAAAGTTGCAAAAATCT
>DVMP01000052.1 GCA_018714925.1 Candidatus Allocopromorpha excrementigallinarum | reverse complement strand
GAAGAATATGGCTGTCAGATTTCAGAGCAGCAGTGTATCAGACAGGGGGAGAACAACAGATGAAACTGCAAACAGAAGAATAAGGGAGATAATTACCTTTATCCGGCAGAACTATCAGAATAAGATAACTCTTTCACAGATATCGGAGCAGCTGCATGTGAGTCCCAATGAATGCTGCAGATTTTTTAAAAAGAACATGCGCTGCACCATTTTTGAGTATATAACGGAATACAGAATTACAAAGAGCATGGAGCTGCTGAAAAATACCGACATGTCTGTGGCGCAGATAGCCTATGAGACCGGCTTCGGCAGCAGCAGCTATTATATAGAAAAATTCAGAAGAAAAACAGGCATGACGCCTCTTTTATACCGAACCGGGGAAAGAACGTAGGAAGGGTTCTATCATGTCCCATGGAAATCCTATGACATTGTTTACGTCTCCCTCTATTTTCTCCACATATCTGCCGAAGGTTCCCTGAACAGCATACCCTCCGGCCTTGTCGTAGGGCTCGGGGGTATTTACATACGCCTTAAGCTCCTCGTCGCTGTAATAGCCGAAAGAGACGCCGGAAACACTGTAAAAGCACCTTTTTAAGGAAGCTGAAGTATCTATGACGCATACTCCTGTAATGACCTGATGAGTTCTTTCTCTCATGGCGGATAAGGTCTCAAAAGCCTCACGGGGATTTTTCGGCTTCCCGATAATTCTGTCAAGATAAACCACGGTATCGGCGGCAATTATGAGACAGTCTTTTTTTTCTTCAAGTCTTTCGTAAACATCAAAGGCCTTTTTTAAAGCGGTATACATGGCGGCCCCTTCAGGGGACATGGAAAAAGGCAGGGTCTCGTCTGCCTGTGAAGGTATCACCGCGGGGTGATAGCCTTTTTCCTTCATCATATTAATGCGTCTGGGGGACGCTGAAGCTAAAATAATATTTTTCATAGATATTATTATGCCACAAAAAAAGCTTTCAGGCTACAGGAAAACAGTCAGGAGGCAAATTGATACATGAATAATTTTTTCGAGGACATAATAATTGAGAGAAACAGATGAAGGAAGGCGCGTTTTATGACAAGGGAAAGAGAAGCCGGCAGGCAGGAGAAGAGCATACGGAAAAAAGAGGTGGCAAAGGCATACGAAAGGTACACGGAGCAGTTCACTCCCAGGCCCAGATACCTTATGAATTCCCTGAAGGCCTTTATGGTGGGAGGCTTAATATGTATGGCCGCCATGTGGCTTGAAAACAGGTTTACGGCCGCGGGGCTGTCTCAGAAGGAGGCCTCGGCCTATGTGGTAATAATACTGATAATGCTGGCTCAGCTTCTTACGGGTCTGGGCTGGTTTGATACAATAGGCAGGTTCGCGGGCGCAGGTGTCATAGTTCCCATTACAGGATTCGCGAACTCCATGGTGGCCCCGGCTCTTGAGTACAAAAAGGAGGGACTGGTGCTGGGAGTGGGAGCCAAGCTTTTTTCTGTGGCCGGCCCGGTGCTCGTTACGGGAATAACTCTGTCTGTAATAATAGGAATAGTATACAGGTTTACAGGTCTTTAGGAGGCGTCAGGTGAAGAGAAGGCAGACTCTGATATTTAAAAACAGACCCTATATATCGGGAGCATACGCAATAGGCGGACTGAGAGAAGGAGAGGGACCTCTGGGGAAATGGCTGGACAGCAGCCTCAAGGATGACAGCTACGGTGAAGCCACCTGGGAAAAATCGGAGAGCAGGATGCTTAAAACCGCCATAAAATCAGCTGTGAGAAGGGGAGGAAAGAGAGAGGATGAAATAGGAGCCATGCTCAGCGGAGATCTTCTCAATCAGCTGATGTCCTCATCCTTTATGGCCAGGGATCTTCATATCCCTTTCCTGGGAATGTACGGAGCCTGCTCCACTATGACAGAGGCTCTTATACTGGGAGCTGTACTTGTAGACGGAAAATACAGCGATAACGTGGTTACAGGAGCCTCCAGCCATTACTGCACAGCGGAGCGACAGTTCAGGATGCCTCTTGAGCACGGAAATCAGCGGCCTCCATCCGCCCAGATGACGGCCACGGCCGCGGGAGCCATGCTCATATCCTCCGAGGCGGAGCCGGCAAAGAGTCAGACAGACGAGGCGGGGAGGCTGGTGGATCTCAAAAGAGTACGTGTGGAAAGCGGGACAATAGGAAAGGTAATAGATCCGGGAGTTAAGGACGCCAATCAGATGGGAAGCGCCATGGCTCCCGCGGCAGTGGACACCATACTGAACCATCTTGAGGACACGGGACGGGGCATGGACTATTACGACGCTGTAATGACCGGAGACCTGGGATTTATAGGCAGGGAAATAGTGGAAGCCTTTCTGGAGGACGCGGGCGTGGAAAGGAGCGTCATAGAAAGAGTATACGATGACTGCGGAGCCATGATATACGCGCCTGACAGAGAGAAAAACAGCGGAGGCAGCGGCTGCGGCTGCTCGGCCTCTGTCTTTTGCGGATATCTCTACAAGAATATGAAGACAGGAAAAATAAGGAGAGCCCTTATTATATCAACGGGGGCGCTGCTGTCTACCATAAGCCCCATGCAGGGAGAATCCATACCGGGGATAGCCCACGCTGTTTCCCTGGAGGCTGAATAGGAGAGGAGGGGGAATAAAATGGAATACCTTTATGCCTTTCTTACAGGAGGAGCCATATGCGTCATAGGTCAGATAATGATGGACGCTACAAAGCTTACGGCTCCCAGAGTTTTAGTAATACTTGTAACAGCGGGAGCTGTTCTTCAGGCCTTCCAGCTTTACCAGCCTCTTGTGGATCTGGCGGGAGCAGGGGCCAGGGTGCCGCTTCCGGGATTCGGATATAATCTGGCAAAGGGGGCTATGGAGGGCGCTGAAGAGGGACTGCTTCAGGCTGTTACAGGAGGAGTTGAGGCTGCGGCGGGAGGAATTTCGGCAGCCATAGGCTGGGGATATATTATATCAATGGTATTCAACCCCAGGTCTGTAAGATGAGAATAATAAATGGGCGTTGCCTTAAGGGTTGTTTCCCATTAAAGGCGACGCCCATTTTTGAACAGCTTCCTTATTCTGTACCAGCCGGAGGTTCCGTAGCAGGAGGTGTCGAGGAGGAAGGCTGTGTGGCAGGAGGCTCCGTAGCCTGCGATATAGTGGTCGCGGCAGAAGATGCTGCCGTTGAGGCCTGGGTGCTTTCAGCGCTTCCTGTGCTTGATCTCATGCTTACGCTGGAATAGGTTCCCGTGGTGTAGTATTCTCCGTTTACAGTCTCTACGTTGTCAGGCCTTTCGAAGAAGGATTCTCTAGGAAGACCCTCGCATACTCTGGACATTATCTCGGACCAGAAGGAGGCTACAAACGGGCTGCTTGCCGTAAGGTCAAGGTTTATATCGTTACCCATCCACAGGGAGCAGGTGTACTGAGGAGTAAATCCGCAGAACCATATGTCGTACTGGTCGGTGGTGGTACCTGTCTTACCTGCCACAGGCTGTGAGCTTATGGCGGCGTTGCTTCCGCCTCCGCTGGTAACTACGGTTCTCAGTATATCTGTCATTATCCAGGCAACGCCTTCGTTATAGACTCTTTCCTCGTCGGCGGTCTTTTCAAAGATGGTCTCGCCGTCGGAGTCGAGAACTCTCGTGTAGGATATAGGCGACTTGTATACGCCTCCGTTAGGGAAGGTCGTATAGGCTCCGGCCATTTCCAGAGGCGATATACCTTCTGTCATGCCTCCAAGAGCCAGGGCGGCAGGATTAAGATCGTTTACATTCCCTTCCTCCGCCACAGTGGTAACGCCTACCTTTTTAAGCATTGCCGAGGAGTAATCGGCGCCTATCTGCTGGTATGTCTTTACGGCGCATGTATTTACGGACTGCTGTACGGCGTGTCTTAAGGTCATCTGTCCTCTGTAGCCGCTGTATACATTTCTCGGCCATGATCTGCCGTTGTACTGTATAGGGGAGTCGTTTATAATGCTTCCCGCGGTTATGTATTCTCCCCAGTTGCTTCCGTCGCTGTCGTCAAGGCTCATCGTCTGATTGTCTCTTTCGTATTCGAAGCTCATTTGAAGGGCAGGTCCGTATACGGATATAGGCTTTATGGAGGAGCCCGGCTGTCTCGGACTTGTGGCTCTGTTATGAAGTCTGCGTCCCGATGTGCCGCGGCCGCCCATCATGGCCTTGATCTCCCCTGTGGAGTTTTCTATTATTACTGAAGCCGCCTGAGGCTGAATAACGCGCTGCTGGAGGCTGTAGTTGTTGCTGTTGACAATGTAATCGTCTCCGCTTGCCACGAAAAACTCAGGATAGTCCTCAAAGAACTGGCCTGAAATCACGGCGTTGCCGTCTCCGTCAACGGTTTTGTAGCCCTGAGGAATGGAGAGGGCGCCTCCCTCGATAAAGTAGAAGGTTCCGTCCTCCCGGGTGTAAAGCCCCTTGAATTCGATGCTTACGTCAGGCTCTCCGTTAACCTCCGTTTCATATATATTGAGACGGTTTCCGGCGAGGATTGTTATGCCCCCGTCGTCGTTTCTTCTGTATTCATCCGACGAAAGGGTAAACTGATCGTCATCGTTAAAGTAATAGGAATAATCGTAAAGGAGTACATCGCCGTCGGAGTCCAGTATGTTGCCGTCTCCGTCCCGGCGGACATAGGCTATTCCCGCGAAATTGCTGTCCTCGTCAAACTCCTCCTCGAGGATGTTCTGGATATTTGAGTCCATGGTGGTGTATATCTCAAGGCCGCCTGTATAAATCATATCACGGGCGTCGGCGTAGGAAACTCCGTATTCCTCTATTATATCATCGGTCAGTTCATCTATGGCGTAGTCGGTAAAGTAGGAGGATGCGTCGGCATCGGAAGACACTCCTATGCGTATATGATTTCGCAGATCGTCGGCAAGAGCCTCCTCACACTGCTGAGAGGTTATGTATCCTTCGCTTTCCATGTTTCTGAGCACCGAGTCTCTTCTCGTTTTGGATATGTCTCCGTTGTAGAGATAGGTTACGGAATCGGTGCTGGATATGGTAGGAAGCGAACCTGTATTGCTCCCCTCGTAGTCGGCTACCACAAGAGCGTATGAGGTAGGAGACTGAGGAAGCGCGGCGAGAGCGGCGCACTCGAGAGTGTCCAGATCCTGAACGTTCTTTGAGAAATATGCCTGGGAGGCAGCCTGAACTCCATAGGAATTAAAGCCTAAGGATATGGTGTTCAGATAGGCTTCCATTATCTGCTCCTTTGAAAGGTTTTTCTCCAGTATTATGGTGCAGTAGGCCTCCATGAGCTTTCTGCTTATGCTTCGCTGGCTTTTTATATCGGAAAGATATACGTTTCTGGCAAGCTGCTGGGTTATGGTGCTGGTGCCGCTTATCTGGCCGCCGCCGAAGACGCTGTCCACAACGGCTCCGGCCATTCTCACAAAGTTAAATCCGTTGTGATCCCAGAAGTTTCTGTCCTCTATGGCCACTACGGCGTTGACCATATCCGTCGGTATGTCGTCATAATCTACAATGGTCCTGTTGCCGTCGGAAAAATAGAGGTTTTCTATTTCGTTGCCTTCAGCGTCATACATTACGGAACGCTGTGAAAGCATGGAGTATATATCGTCGGTATCCACATCGGGAGCTGTGGCGAAAACAATGCCCACGTATATTCCCGCGGCCATAATAAGGGCGAGAAAGACCAGGCACAGAAGCTTGACGGTTTTTTTGCCTTTACCCTCGGGCTTCCCGCTGTCGCCTTTCTTTTTCCGGCCTGAAAAGGGCTTTGATCTGCCGCCGCCTGCTGAGGAAGCTCTGCCCGACGAGCCCCGTCCGCTTTTTCTCCCGGAGGAGCTTCTTCTGCCTGAAGCGGAGGAGCGTCCCTCCGAAGAGGCGGATGAAGAGGCGCTGTTTGCCGGCTGGTCAAACTGGGCAAAGAAATCATCTATATCATCTTTATTGTTATTAAAACCATTATTGTTAATGTTACCTGCCAAGATTCTTTCCTCCTGTGAAAATAATTACGGTTAATTATATCATAACGGCTTTGAAAGTTAAAGAAAATAAGGGAAGTTTCACAATTCCTTGACAAAAATAAATTCATGTAATATTATGTAAATTAAGGCAAAAAAAGTAAATAAAAAGGCGCTTTTCCATCTCTTTGCTGTGAAGAAGGGACAGGGCGTAACATGATGAGACGACCTCTTTTGTACGGAGCCGCGGCCATATCAGCGGAAATAACGGCGTTTTATTTATGGGGAAGAGAGGCGGGCTTTGCCGCGGCGGTTATTTCAGTGAGCGCCGCTTTTCTCATGTCAAAATCAAAGGCCGCCAGGGGTCTGTTTATAGCGGCTCTGTTCTGCTGGCTGGGCTTTGCCTCCTGCTTTTTCCACGAAATCAGGGTTCCGTCTGTTGAGAGTATGGAGGGAGAAAGGGCGCTGATACAGGGAAGGATTCTTCAGTCCGAAATAAAGGAGACATCGGGAGGAGACGAGTATCTCCAGTTAAAGATGTCCGCGGAGGCGGTGAACGGAGACAGGGAAGCCGCAGGAGGCCGGATTCTCGTAAGATATTACGGGGATCTTAAGGGCAGGCCGGAGGAAACAGGTGGCGTTCCCCGGGAGCTGATCCCGGGCAGGGAAATTTCTGTGGAGGGAGTACTCGAAAAGCCGTCGGGGAAGAGAAATCCAAAGTGCTTTGACTACAGTCTCTACCTGCGGTCTCTGGGAATAGGAAGCCTTATGACAGGGGAAGCCTTTTACTTTACGGATAATGAGAAAACGGACTTTCCCGGCAGGCTGTACGGAGAGCTCTTTAAAATAAAAGAGGGCTTTCTGGAAAAGGTGGAGAAGGCAGAGGGAGAGAAAACAGAGGGATTTATAAGAGGAATAATGTTCGGGGAGAAGACGGGAATCGAGGAGAATACTCTTGAGGAGTTTCAGCAGAACGGTACAGCCCACATTCTTTCCGTAAGCGGTCTTCATATAGGGATAATATACGGGGTTCTCAGAAGGCTCTGGAAGGGGAAAAAGGGAAAGGCCTTCTTTCTCTTTGCCATATGCTTCTTTTTCTGTTATTCGGCCATGTCGGGATTTTCTCCGTCGGTGGTGAGAGCCGCTGTTATGGTATCCCTTCACGCTCTGGCCTCTGTTTCGGCGAAAAGATATGATCTCAGCTCAGCAGCCTTTTTCGTTCTGACTGTTATGCTGGTAAAAAATCCCTTCCAGCTGTTTAACGCGGGCTTTCAGATGTCTTTTCTCGCTGTTCTGACCCTTTCCCTCATGATGCCATTTATAAAAAGAGTATACGGAGGAATATTTGCCGCCAGTCTGGCGGTACAGGCGGGGATAGCTCCATACATAGCGTACAATTTCAATTATTTTTCTCTGGCCGCTGTATTTGTAAACGTCCCGGTGATTTTTCTTACAGGCATAATAGTTCCACTCAGCATGTTTATGGCGGCGGCTGAGATGGTGTGGGAGCCTCTGTTTGAAATATCCGCCGCGACAGTCTCCGGCCTCTGCCGTATGCTGGATGAGATAAACGCATTTACAGCGGCGGAGGGACTGACTGTTTTCAACGTGACGAGCCCGCCCGAGAGCCTTCTGGGCGCTTATTATCTGGGACTTCTTTTTTTCGCCTCCGAGGAGGGAAGACTTATGATAATGAGAAGAAAAAAGAAAATACTGGCTTTATTTATAGCTGTAACGGCGGCGGCTTCCATGGCCTTC